>JAJDDP010000108.1 GCA_029260235.1 Phycisphaerae bacterium
GCGAAATCCACTATCCATCGCGGGCATCGTCGTGCAATCAGCAAGCTGCGCGGCCTGCCGCCGTTCAAGGAGCTCGTCCCGGGGAAATGATTCCCCGATAAGGGTGAACGACTGCCGGGACGCGCGCTGCGAGTAGCTTCAGTGCGATTGCCCTGCGAGGGGAGGAGGCGAGACTGGATAAGTGCGTGGCACGAAGCCCGCCTCGCTGTAGGTGTGATCACGGGCGATACCCGAGAGAATGTGGTTGATGGGTCTGAGTATTTTCACGGCTTCACCTCCTTTCGCAGCTTCGGTTTCTCGAAGACCACGCACACGTCGTGCAGGCCGGGGATGAATGAACTTCTGTACACCTTGCGACTGCTCGACGCGCCGTGGCTGAATCGAACAATGTCTGTGCAACACTGCACCAGTCCGGCCTTAAAGGCAAGACGTTTCGTGTGGTAGACCAGCGGCACGAAGCCTGCTTCCCTGTCCTGGTAGTCGCCCATCAGGATTGCGAATCGCCCGCCAGGTGAAAGGACACCTGCGACTGCTTCGATGAACATCGCATACCTTCCGAGGAACGAACCCAGCGTTAGAGTACGCGAAAGATCTCGCTCATCTGCGGCGTAGAGCTTCTGCCGCCAGTACGGAGGATGCGCCCAGATGAAATCTGCAAGCTCACCGTCGGCAAGTGATTGCATAGCTTCGGCACTGGTTGCATCGAAGCCTTCATGGATGTCGCCGCTGCGACAGTCCACCCGGATCTCCTTGCAAACGTCCTGGCACGTTCCACTGCCGGTCATCGGATCGAGAACGAGCCGTGGTTTGAAGTACTGCAAAAGGTCTCGGATGAGGTTGCCGCCACAGTTACCTGGATAACTGCGTTTGCCGTACGCACCCGTATCGGCGTGGTGATACAGGCTTGTCAGCCTTGGTACTGGGCTCGTGTTGATCGGTGCCCTCGGCAGCTTTGCGTACACGGGCTGGATGCAATTCGTCCGGGCCACCGGCTTGGCTTGGCACCTTCCGGCGAAGAAGGGATTGACGCGATCAGAGTTCTTCATGGTCACCTCCGATCTGTTTGAGTTCGACCTGTGCCTCGACACCCTCGGGCAGCAACACGGTGCTGACGAGGTAGCCAACTCGGTTGACCAGGTGCAGGCCACTGACGAGGTATTGCTCACCGCTGTCGCCATCGATCAGTGTCCATACTGCGCGCGGTTCCTGTCTGCTGACAAAATCAAGTTCGAAGCCGTATGTCTCGAAAAGACACCCACCGGAGCCATTGAAACACCAGGTCGCATATCGATTGATGTGGTTGGGGACGAGCGGGAAGAGCGTGTCAAAGGCGTCCTCTGAGAGCTCGATGAATGTTGAAGCCATAGTGATAGTCCTTTCAAAAATGAGGGGCGGGTTGCAAGAACCCGCCCCGTTTGAACAATTACTTTTTGGTGTCCGACACGACACGCAGGGTGATCCGCCCGTCGAGCGGCACGGCATCGATCTGGATGTTGAACCCATTGCCGTCAGCGTGGGGCCACGCACTACCGATGCGGGTCCAAAAGGACTTGCTGCCTTCTCGGTCTCGTACTTGGTAGGCACTGTGCGTCGGAGTCTTGAGTGTGTTGGAATTGGGGTTGGCGTTTGACATGGTTGGTCTCCTTGTTCGGTTGTCCGGCTGCGCTCATCGCGGCCTGATGACACATGAACGGAGACGCCGATTCCGGGGGCCGAAGGTCGAGCGCTAGCGAAGCTGTCCAGCCTAAAATTGGGGGAACTGGCAGGCTTGGCTGCAAGCCAGCCTGTTGGGGGTGCCGATTTTCTGCTTGACCGGCCCGGCGGCGGCTCTATGTGTGCATCAGCAAGGCCGTGATGGGTGTGACGGTAAGGACGAAAGTGAGCAACCTACCGGACGCCTGAACCGCACGCTCAGCAACAAGACGCAGCTAGACGTTGTGGCGAGACCCTTGATGCAAGCAGATGAATCCCGGAGTGCTATTGTGTGGCATTTACGCGCAAGTGGTCATGAACCAACATGCTGCTTGTGGAATTGACCTGGTCACCATGCGTATCATATTGAAACAGAATAGATATTTCTCAAACGAAGGGCTTGCATTGCAACCCGTGATCTGTTTATGAAGGCCCTTCTCAAGCAACAACGATCAATGTGAACCAATCATGCTACGCATCATTCAGAACAATAACGCCTCCGGTGCCAAGAGCTACTACAGTACCGCCGACTACTACAGCGAAGGGCAGGAACTTGCCGGCCAGTGGCGCGGCAAGGCCGCCGAGCGCCTGGGTCTGTCAGGCGAAATCTGTAGCGATGCCTGGAACGCGTTATGTGATAATCGACATCCTGAAACAGGCAACATCTTGACGCAACGGCAACGGCTCCCCCGCCGCGTCGGCTACGACTTCAACTTCCATGTACCTAAGAGCATTTCGGTGCTTTACGGCCTGAGCAAAGATGAGCGGATTATCGAAGCGTTCCGTGATTCGGTGAACGCAACGATGGAGGATATCGAAGCGGAGATGCAGACCCGCGTTCGCCGTGACGGTCGCAACGAAGATCGAATGACGGGCAACATGGTGTGGGGAGAGTTTGTCCACACGACTGCCCGACCGGTAGACGGAGTTCCCGACCCGCATCTTCATGCGCATTGCTTCGTGTTCAACAGCACCTACGACGAGAAAGAAAATCGCTGGAAGGCTGGTCAGTTTGCCGCGCTAAAACGCGATGCGCCGTTTTTTGAGGCGGTGTTCCATTCAAGATTTGCGCGGCGGCTCGGTGATTTGGGCTTGCCAGTCGAGCGTACGCGCAAGGGCTGGGAGCTCGTCGGAATACCATCGACAACATTGGAGAAGTTCTCACGGCGAACTGCGCTCATTGAAGAGAAGGCAAAAGAGAAGAACATCACCAATGCCGACGTCAAGGGCGAGTTGGGTGCAAGAACCCGCGAACGCAAGCAGCCGCATCTGACGATGGGGGAATTGCAGGCGCAGTGGGAGTCGCGGCTCACTATGGAGGAATTGGCCGCCGTGAAGGCGGTAAATGACCGATTGGGCGGCAACAGCATTTCCGGAGATGACCGCGTGGCAAGTGCCGCGATAGACAGGGCGGTTAGCCACTGCTTTGAACGAAACTCAGTTGTGCCGGAACGGAAGCTGCTCACCGAAGCCATCAAGCAGTCCGTCGGCGCAGCGAGACCAGAAGATGTCGCAAGAGCACTCGACGCACGGGGACTGATCATAGCCAAACGTGATGGACGGCGAATGGCGACAACCCGCGTCGTGCTCGGTGAAGAACGGGCCATGATTGACTTTGCGCGTTCGGGAAGGGGCACCTGCCACCACCTCGGAAATGAGGGGCATCGAATCGAGCGTGACTGGCTCAATGACGGTCAGCGCAGGGCTGTGCTGCATGTGCTGAACTCGCCGGATCGGGTCATTATCGTTCGCGGCGGCGCGGGGACGGGCAAGACTACCATGATGCAGGAAGCGGTAGAAGGAATCGAACAAGGCGGCAAGAAGGTGTTCACCTTCGCCCCATCGGCTGATGCCAGCCGAGGCGTCCTGCGGAGCGAGGGATTTGGCAATGCCGACACGGTTGCGCGGCTGCTCGTTGACAAGAACATGCAGGACACAGTTCGAGGCAACGTGATCTGGATCGACGAAGCGGGCCTCTTGGGCGCAAGGCAGACGGCGCAGCTCTTTGATCTGGCGGACAAGTGCAACGCCCGGGTGATTCTGTCCGGGGATACGCGGCAACATGGTAGCGTCGAACGCGGTGCGGCGCTACGGCTGTTGGAGGATGAGGCGGGTTTGATTCCCGCTGAGATACGCGAAATCAAACGCCAGCGAGGCGCATACAAGCAGGCTGTCCATGCCCTGAGTGAAGGTCGCACCGAAGACGGCTTCGATCAACTTGATGGCTTGGGCTGGATTAGCGAGGTGACCGAAACCAATCGCTACAAGGTACTGGCGGACGACTATGTCGAAGCCATCAAGCATGGAAAGTCAGCGCTTGTGGTTTCGCCAACCCACCTTGAAAGCGAATGGATCACCGATGAAATTCGGGGCCAGCTTAAGAAGATGGGGAAGCTCGGCCAGAGCGAACGACGAATCGGAACGCTGGAAAATGCCAATCTGACCGAAGCCGAACGACAAGATCCGGTGAACTACGAACTCGGTAATGTGCTCGTATTCCACCAGAACGCCAAGGGGTTTTTTGGCAAGGGTGACCGCGTTACCGTCGGTCGAGACCCCCTACCGCTGTCCCAAGCGGCCAAGTATCAGGTATTTCGCCCAAATGTCCTTCCAATCGCCCAGGGCGATGTATTGCGCGTCACGCGCAACGGCAAGACGCTCGACGGGAGACACCGACTCAATAACGGTGCGATTTTCACGGTGAAAGGATTTGACTCGGACGGCAATATCGTGCTCACCAATGACTGGACAATCTCACGCGACTACGGGCACCTCACGCACGGGTTTGTCGTAACCAGCCACGCCTCCCAAGGCAAGACTGTGGATCGCGTGTTCATTGGTCAGTCCTCGCAGTCATTCCCGGCATCATCGCGTGAGCAATTCTACGTCTCGGCCAGCCGCGGCAGAGAATCCGTCACCGTATATACGGATGACAAAGACGCACTCCGAGATGCAGTGAGTCGTTCGGATGATCGCCTCTCCGCCACAGAGTTCCTTTCGGGGCGCGAACTTCGAAATCGGAGCATGACCGTGCAACGGATGAATTCGTTCACTTCTGTCCCACCGATGCTAAGGCAAACGGTGGATCGCGAACGGGCAGGTCATGAGCGATAGCGTCCTGGAGCGTTTCACCGGAACCCGAAGCGAGGAACTCGCCAACGATAGCCGGGCGTGCGACGCGGGACCTCCCGACAATCTGGGCGCATTCGGCTATCTTCGCGGCATCCGCGACCGGGCTGTCATGCTCGAATTGCAAAGAAGAGATGGCAGCATCATGGCCATCGGCTACAGCTGGCTGGAACGAGTCGAGTACGATCCGTCAGACGGTATCACTCTTTCAGCTTCAGGCCGGAGAATCCGCATTAGAGGTCGGAATCTCAATGTCGTAGATCGACCGCAGGTGCAGCTGTTCCAGGCCATAGTGCGTCATCGAATCACATGGATTCGAGAAGGGACGAATGATGAACACATGACAACCGATGAACATCTAACGATCATTGAGTCCATCGAGTGGTGATGACTGCACGCCAAGTACTTGTCCCGGCGAAGAAAATCACTTGATAGGCAGCAAGACTTTCTGGTAATTAAAACCACTTTCTCCACACATGCTTGCACTTGCTGCACTTATAGGCTTTCGAGAGAACACGCTTCGCCACATAGCTGCCAACGCCCCACGCAAACCAGAGTCCTGCCGCGTGCGGGCTCCTCCTACCGTGACTAGCGGCCGACCGAGCCGAATAGGAATCGTGAGCCGTTAAAAAATCACCCTCTATTCCGTTTCCACCGCACCTAGGGCAGTCCATCACGAGCATCCTTATTAGAGACCAAGTACGAACGCCAGTCACCGGCAAATGCAGGGCCTACATTACACACATGCTACCAATACACATACTTCTCGACACCAATCATACTCCTGCCATCTAAGCCCGGCAAGCGGTGAACAGGGAATAGCGGATTCTATCGGGAAAACACTGATTCGGGCAGCTGCACGAGATTCATCTGGGTCGACCCAGAGGGGTGATTTGTGATAGATGCACTGACGCGGCGAACCCCAGAGCTGCCCCGCTAACGCCAAGAACGTTCTTAGCAAGTTGGTATAAGGTGGGATGAATGTCGGTTGAAGCCTGTTGTAGTGGAGGCTCATGTGGATGGACGACGTGGTTCAACTGGATCAGCGTTCGGCCGCCGAAGTATACCACGCCGATTGCGGACGTCGCAGCCAAGAACTTGATAGGAACAGATGTCTGCCGTGAGGCGATTCTCTGAAAACCCTGCCCGAGGTACTCTGCGGCTGGCTGAGTGCCGTGGAGAAGTAGGTCTAGATCAATCATTGCTCTTCATGGCTCCTTTCAAGACTGAATCATACCACAAGTCCGTGACAGTTTTATGACAGTCTTGTGAAGAAATGAGTTTCTAGGTGACCAAGAGGTCATTCGCGGATCCGCGTGCCCGAGCAGTTCCTGCACGTCGTCGAGAGGAACTCCCTGCTTCAAGAAATCAGTGGCAGTCGTAGCCCGGAACGAATGTTGAACACATGACAGCCGACGATCATCTCACGATCATTGAGTCCATCGAGTGGTGACTACGAATCGGCATGGGATCGCCCATTGGCGATGGGGCTCGTGGTCGACGAAGAACCCCGAAGTTCCTCGCCAACGGAGTTGGTAAGCTGTTTTTGACCGCCAAGTCAAGATGCGTCAGGCGCCGGTGCCCGGAGGCCAAGACAGACCTTGACTGGTATACCTATGTTTGGTACTCTATGGTATATTGAACGGGAGGATTCATCATGGCCAAGAACACCAGCATCTCGCTCGGCGATCACTTCGAGGGTTTCATCAGCAGCCAGATCAGCGCTGGCCGTTATGGCAACGCCAGCGAGATCGTGCGTGCCTCCCTGCGGCTTTTGGAAGAACACGAGCAAAAAGTTGAGGCATTGCGTCAGGCCCTGCAGGAAGAGGAAGCCAGCGGCAACGCCGGTTCCTTCGATTTCGGCAAGATCAAGCGTCAAGCCCGCGAGCAGCTTGGCAGCTGAGCATGCCCAGGCAGTTAGTCAAAGACAGAAAAGCGGAACAGAACCAAAAACCTGCGCCACGAACGGTTTCAGTGAGAACGGTTCGCGAGTCGAGACAAAATGAGTGCGGGGTCACCGTGGGTAGGCAAAATTCCAACGATCTCGATGGCGGTAGGTTTCACACGATGCAGAAGAACGTACGGGAAGGGGCGAAGCACTGCACGGCGAACATCGTCGAACACGCGATGGTACGACTCCGGGTATTCTGTGATCTGTTTGGTAACTCGATCCAGTGTGGCGCAGAAGCGACTGTCCACGCCGTTGCTTTGCTGCTGATACCATTCGGCAATTCCTTCAGCGTCGGCAACCGCTTGTGGCGAGGCGACGAGCCGTCGGCTCATGAACTGGGCTGGAGTCGGCGGCGAACATCATCCCAAGGGATGCAAGTAACCTCACCGGAATCAATGGCAGCCGCACGTTGGCGAATCTCGTCGATTTGCCATTGTGGTAGCGGCGGTGAAACGGTATCGGCCAGGACACTGTCGAGTAAGTCCTTCGCGAGCCGAATGCGCTCGGCAGCGGAAAGTGCTGAAAAATCAAAGTCCTTGTGCGTTTGGGTCATCCATCCTCCCGTAACATGCCTTTGAAGCATGCCCCAATTCACGCCGAAAGTAAACAGAATTCTCAAGGCACACGCATGCTTCAACTCTCCCGCGCGTGCTCGAAGATCATGTATATGTCATACAGGCCGCGGACGAACGCCGAACGATCTCGCGTGGTCGGTGCGAATGATGGCATAATCATGGAGAGCGAAGGCAGTAAGCAGATCGTCCTTGGCAACGTCTCGACCCGGCATTTCGGGACGTACGAAGTGGATCGCCTACAAATCGCTCAAGGCGACATTCTACGAATCACGCGCAATGGAAAAACGATTGTTCAACAACACTGGCTGAACAACGGAGCAACGTATCGGCTCAAGGGATTCACTGAGAATGGCATTGACCCAATGACCAAAACGGCAAGAATATCCGAATTCAGCTGTGTTATGGGACGCATGAGGCGGGATTGCGAATTTTCCTTGACAATGTACGGCAATATGCCGTACACTTGTATTGAAGAGGAGTACTAGCAATGCAAGAAGAACACACCAAAAAGACGGCTCGGCTGGAGGTTCGAATGTTGCCTGCCACACATGCGCTTCTCCAAGCGGCGGTTGATCTTCAGGGGCGAAGCATGTCAGACTTTGTTGTCACAGCGGCGCGGCGGGCAGCGGAAGAAACTATCGCCCAAATTGGTCTTGTCCAGCTATCCCTGGATGACCAGAAGCGTTTTGCGAACGCACTCCTGGACCCGCAGCCTCCGACTCGCGCGCTCAAAGAGGCGTTTGAGGCGCATCGCGAGCTAATCGAGCCTTCATGAGTCGTCCATTTCGTATCGAACTTCTTAAAAAACATGACCGCACACAGTTCGAATGTGGGCAAGAAGAACTCGACGAATATTTCAAGGTTCGCGTTGGCCAAGATGTTCGCCGCCGCGTCACCGTATGCTATGTCTTGGTAGAGAATGAGTCCGAGGAGATTGCCGGGTACTATACGCTGGCGGCTGGCGGCGTGCCCGTTGGTGAGTTGCCCGAGATGATTACCAAGCGGTTGCCGCGTTACCCCAGCGTACCGGTTGCTCGGATCGGTCGGCTGGCGGTGGACCAGCGTTATCGCGGGCAGAAACTTGGCGATGCTTTGATGGCGGATGCCATCCGGCGATCTATTGATTCTGACGTCGCAGTCTTTGCTGTTGTCGTAGACGCGAAAGACGATTCACTCATGGCGTTCTATAAGAACCGCGGGTTCGTGAGCTTGTCGAGCGCCCCTCACACGTTGTTTCTTCCGCTCTCAGAGGCGATCAAACGACTTGCATAGCTAATCTGAGTAGGCAGTTCCTTCCTTGGCGCATACCGGTCGCTTTGTGTGAGTTTCATGCCTGGTTGTTATGCTGTGGCCGAAGGCCTTTCCTCATCCTGGTTCATTTGCCATCTTTATTATATTTGGGCTGTTGTTGTTTGATGATTCGGGCCTCTGACGCCTGAGCATCCTGGATGCTTGAATGTTGTTCGATCTTCACGGTAGCACCTGGCACGTCGCCAAGATGTTCCGCGATTCGTTCAGTAACCCGCCCGCGTTTGGCGATCCCGACATAGTTGTCTTTGCCGCTTTCGGTTTGAATCCGATATACGGCTGGTTTGTCGTCGGGGAGTTTCAGAATACTGGTTTTGTCATACTTTGCGGTCCTTCTTGCCGTAGTTTCTAGCTCCTACGTGGCTCAGTCAAATTCGGGCAAGCGGTTCTTGCAATCAAGGCTAAGGTACCGCCTGATCTGTCGGAAGCGGCCTCCAGGCGTAAGCCTGGAGGCCGTGCCTTGAGGGATATCCCGAGGCCTCACGCGCGACGGGCAAGTTTCCACCAGCACGCCTTTCCGGTCGAGCGGATTGGAGGAAACGTCTCCCCGCGACTTAGTGTCGATACCTCAGACGCCTAACTCAATCGCACATCGTTGTGCTCTTGGGCATTTGCGCCCTCTCGGATGAACGCTCCTTACGGACAAACTGGCGCAGAGTTTCCGAAGCGCGGCTTGACGATCGAGGCATCACCGGTAGAGACGATGTCGTTCTGATCGAAGTCGAACTCAGCCCCTGCGGTCGTAGCATCTTGGCCGAAGTGAGGCTTGATGATCGAAGCATCACCGGTAGAGACGATACCGTTGCGGTCGATGTCACCAGCCAAGCCACGGACGCAAACGCTGGCGCCGCAGTCGAGGGTGATGGTGCAAGCATCGCCATCCGGCAGTGCCGGGGCGAGGGTGACCGTAACCGTGCTGCCAGCCTGAGATACGCTGGCTGATGCACTCAGATCGCCACCATTGACGCAACTGACCGTAGCAGAGGCAGCTACGCCTGCGTCGATGTCTATCTCGACGCTGGTCACACCACTGAGCCGTGGCTCGATGTTGTTGGCCAGGATGTCGAGGCAGAGGGTCGTCGCACCGTGGTCATTACAACTGCGGGCAGCCGTTGTAACGCATGGAGCAATGCCCGGACAAACCAAGCTGACAGTGTACGCACTGCCGCACGGGATGCCGTTGAAGACCTGCGGATAGAATAGAGCGAAGTAAATGCCCGGATCCAGAACCGCCTGCTCGCATCCGCCTTCGCAGGCTGCACCAACCGCCAAGGTTAGCCATGGCAAACCCATTGGGCAGTTAGGCTGACCGAAGGTGTTGATGAGGCCCGTGGTGTACGGGAACTCGGACTGAACACACCACTCGTAGGTATCGGTGGCTGGGATTGCGAACTCGTACCAGTCGGTATCCCGGAAGAAGCCATCCGGACCGGTGCAGGTGGCGTTTGGCTGGCATGTTTCGCCCAACGGACAATCCGAGGTGCCGTTCGGGCATGGAATCGGAGAACGGTAGTTGCCCGCCGTACCACAGACGGTCTCGCCACAAGCAACGCTGGTAAAGTTACCATTGGTGGTAATCGTACCATCACTGGCACCACAACCATAGTTGAACGTATCGACGTAGCCATTGGTACAGATTGGCTCCCATTCAGGCGTGCCGCCGGCGCAGAAATCACCGCCACAGAACTCACATGGACCGTTGGTTACATCCAGACAGAACGCGTAGTCCCAGGGCTTACGGTTGTTCGGATCGGCGCAATTCTGTGGGATGGTTGGGTCATTGGTGAAAGTACCCAAAGAGCGGCCGTTGCCTTCGGCGAACGGTGCGGTAACCCACAACCAACGGCAGGTCTGGAGAGGATCGGTATTGTTGGTGATCGCAATCCAGTAGCACTGGCCAGGAACGACAGCGACCGGCGTAAACGAAGCATTGTACAGGTAGGTCAAGTTGATGCTAGCCGTTACGCGGTCACCGGTCGTTGCGCGGAACGAAGTGACAGTTTCGCTAGCAATCGGTGCACCTACTGGGCATGCATCGCCACCATTATTGAAGAAGGTGATGGTGAACTCGTCGTTGACCAAGCACTTGCTGCCGTCCGGAGCATTGGTGCTCAAGTCGGCGTAGAAGCCCCACCAGCAAACCTCGCTGATCAGCGTAGCTTCTGGGACAAAGTCGTCCATGTCAGCCGTACCAACAAGCACGCCTGGGTTGGCCGGATCCTCGAAGACCTGGTTCGAGTCAGACGAGCTGGCGATGATGTTGCCAGGAACAGCTACATCGACGCCGAAGACCGACTCAAGGGCCGGAGACTGGCAGTTGGCTGGGACGTTGATACTCACACAGCGCGGACGCGGGCAAGTCCAGAAGTTGGTGTTGCACGCCTCATCGTGATACCAAGTGGTGTCGCATGAGTTCTCGTCCGAGTTGACGCCGGAGTAGAACGGTGCCCCACCACAGCAGGTACCGTCGCACGGATTGGCGGTGAAGCCGTCGTCGCTCGTGCAAGTAGCACCTGGAATGAACGTGCTACCGATGACGCCTTCGCACACCGATTCGGTAGTCTCCATGCAGTCGCCCACAGAGTCGCAGCATGCCCCATCAGCGCACGGGCTGCCGTTCTGGCAATCGAACACGCCGGGATCCTCTGGACCCCGCCATTGGCCTCCAAGAACAATGCAATCACATTTCCCCAGGGTCTCGCAGCCACCGTTTGGCATGCAGCATGGACCGGGTGCAAAGAACGGACTCGGGCAAACCACGTCGAGCAGGTATTGGCCACGTGAAGCGGCGTCCCAAGCAGCAGCCTGGATGTAGTAGGTGTTACCGATAGTCAAGCCGGAAACATGGGTTTCTGACAACCAAGGTGAGTTGGGATCACCACAGCCTTCATCTTCACCACAACCAATCTGGGTAAGATCAAAAGAGTTGCATGGCCCGGAGTACACCGCAATAGTGGAGTCGCCGCCTGCAGCCGGAATACTCGCACAGGTGTTGACGTAAACTGAGTCATGCGTCGCAATGAACTCGAACCACACAACGCCGATTTGGCCCGTGCCGACCGCGCAGGTGAAGAACGGGTTCGGAAGTATATCGTTCGTCGTGTTGTCAATGGCAACTAGGTCACCACAAGCGATCAACAATGAGTTTGCACAACCAAGACCACAAACTGCTGGGTTGGAACAATCAGTACCAACGCCGAGCATGATGCCCGACTGGGCCTGAACGCAATCAAACGAATCAGTCTCAACGCAAGATTCGCCGATGCAGCAAGCGATGGTGCAGCCAGGCGCACAACTCAGTGTGGCTTCGTAGTTTCGGCAAGAGAAGGTCAAGCCGGCGTTGGTAGCGAAGTTCGGAGCCGCGAACAACATGTAGGTACCAGGAGCCAAGCATTCCTGAACAGAGCCGTTGGTGCAAGCACCAGTAGCAACAGCATTGAAGAACGCGGTAACCGGACAGCGGCCTACATCGGTATCCAAGATACCGACAGTCTGAATGAACTCAGAGGTAACACTCCAAGTTATCAGTGACGTCTGGTCCACATGGAGAATCCACCAGTCCGTATCACGGCGGAGGATCGCACCGTCGGTGAGGAAGAAAGCCTCGCCGCAGACGGTCTCGCCACATGAGATGGGGCTGAAGGCAGGCGTGGTTGCGTTGCAACCACTGTTGAACTGGTCGTCAGGAGCGGGCTGACCGATCATGACGGTGCAATCCGGCTCGCCTTCGGGCGTGCCCGTGCATGACAAGTCGGGAGTGCAGGAACCGGTCCCGCGAAGGGCATTGCCCTCAGCGAACCGGCTAAACAGGTACGCAGGGCAGGTCGTGCCAAAGTGCTCAAACTGCATGAGCGACTTGACGGCCTGGCCCGAAAAGTCATCGGTTCCGGGTGTAGTACCCGAACCATTTCCCTCAAGGAAGTTGCACTGCTCAAGCTGTGGGAGAGGTTTGATGTCGATCCCATCGACGTCATCGGTCGCCAGCAGCCCCAGGGAGGCCGCGCTGGCAAAAAGGACGAACGTGCCATCGAAATCCGAATAGAAGATGTCTGCTGGGGACGCCCCGCCCAGGCTCGGCGATCCTGGAGCAAGCGAGAACAACACTTCATCCACGTTAACGTTGAGTAGCTTGTTCGGCATCGGGAAGCAAGGATAACCCGGGTCCGTTGGGTCAACATCGGAAAGGGCCAGCGCATCTATTACGTCATCGGCATCCAGCCCAAGCGTGGCTGGTCCTGCAAACACGACAAGATTTGGCGCAACTGGATCAAAGGCTCCCAGCGCCTGATCGTACACATAGATCGTGGATCCAAGCCCAGCCCCGAACGAGGGTCCGGTGAACGTGCCGTAGAAGAAGTCCGGAGGCGCAGGGAGTGCGGGCGGCGCAGGGGCGAACGCTTTAAGTTCCAACGCAGTAACGTTGTCTTGGTCAGGGGGAGGTGTTTGGAGATCCGGACGAAGGCCTAGGTGGGTACTATCCGCAGCCATTATGTTGTCGAACGCGGGCGCCGGGAAACCGAACGGCCCAGTGTACTTCCCAAACGGCGCCGCTGCGGATGCGTACAGGTCGGCGGCCTGTTCCAGAGCGGGAGGCCTTGAGTTTTGCCAGACATCCGTGCAGGTGACACCCACCGAGGTCCGCGAGACGGAGAAATAGAGCGCACCTGGACCGGCGGCCTGAGGACAGAAAGGAGGAGAAAGCAAGAATCCGACCGTCCCGTCATGCCCGTAGGAAAGGCTGTTGATCGCATCGCCCGCCACAAATGATGGTGGCGGGGGAACGCCAATCGCCCCAACCAAGGGCGGTTGGCGGGCATTGCTGATGTCGGGCGGTGCGCCCGGAGCCACCCCGGACGAGAGGTAGACAGTGACCTGCTGCTCCGGGAGACCCTGATCGGCAAAGACATGATTCGGCGGCATCATTGTGATCGTGGGATCAAGTCCCAAGCTCAGGCTGTCCACCGTGAACGAGACTGGGCAAGTCAGGGCGAGCCGGGCATCTCCGACAAATTGAGCGCCCCCATTCCCTGCCCGGTGCCCTGCGTCCAATAGATATCCCCAGGGCAATCCAAACTCGTCGAATAGTGCCACTGCGGAGAAGCTCGGATCGTGGACATAGCCCTCAGGAAGGGGAAAGTCGGGGGGGAACGCATTGATGGGCGACTGCACGACCATCGGGCTCTTGTTGTAGAGTTTGAGCGACATCCCTGGGATATCGACCTCCACAAACACATTGAAAAAACTATCGGCTGGGAAATCCAGGGCGGGCGTTCCGTCTGGATCGCGCGAAGCCACTTCACCGATGCTGTTCTTAAAGAATCGTGCTCGCGGCGTACCGACTACCGAATCAAAATAGGGTTGCCCAGCCCGGATGGTAGCCCCGGGACCAACCAACTCCAGTGAAAGGATCTCGGTGTGTACCTCCCTCCTCGTGGCATTTCCCTCCGGCCAGCCCGCCGGTCGTCGGCAGGCATCAGCAACGATTGCATCGGTGTCCGGATACGGGGCCACGCCCGCACTGCATATCGCGGCGCCGGCATCGGCGGCATCCCCT
>JAJDDP010000109.1 GCA_029260235.1 Phycisphaerae bacterium
CATCACCATCAGGGTCGGGAGCCTCGGCAACAAAACTGCCCTGCGCATATTCAAAATCCCACTCCATCAAGACAATCGCATCGCACGGACTTGTCGCGGAAATCGCAAAGCAGCCCTCCTGGCCAACAGTCAGTTCGTCAGGGCCGGAGATCAGCACATCCGTTGGGCTGGCGTCGTTGACGCGAATGATGGCCGTGTCGTAATCAAAGTTGCCATCCAAATTGGTGACCCGGAGCCGGGTCTCGACGTAGATGTGTTCGTCCTGCAGACCTAGCTGGCCATCAACAGTCCAGGCAAACAGCCGTTCAGCACCATCGTAATCGGTCGGGAAGAAATCGAGAGGCTCCGAGCTATCCCACTCGCTCAAGAAGAAATTCGTTGCGGAATTTGATTCCGAATTCAGGCTGGAAAGCGTAACCACCTGGCACTCGTCGATCTCGTACGGTTCAATCAACTCCGAGCCTTGTTTATTCAGAACTGTGATCCGGGCAGTTGGCTGCTGGCCAGTCGGAGGCTGCTCAAAGAACACGCCTGCGACGTACAAGTAAGAAATAGCGCCTCCAAAGCCTGCCACATAAACGGTGTGGTCGCCGAAGGACTCCGTCTGGTGTGTTCCTTCGTCGATAGGGAGTGTGAGCCTCATGTATCCGGTGGAAGTCTGAATCGAGCACTCTGTTCCCGACAGGGAAAAAACCTCCTCGGCCGAGCTCGGATCGACCTGGATGCCGTCCAATTCAAGAAAGCCCCCGTTGACATTGTTGACGTCATCAACGCTGGCGATGAGCATGGCATAGTGGTGTACACCCCCGTCGTAGTTGGGGTCGGGGCTGACCTCTGCTGTGATGAAAGTGTGCTCTTTGAGGTATTGAGTCGTATGGAGGAGGTGGGTCATGGAAGGATCGCCCAGCGCCTGCCCGTAAAACGGATCCGTCAGGGCATACTGAGAGATGGAAAACATCGTGGTCTCGAACTTGTCTGGTTCATCGATGGATGAGATCGAATATTCCGGTTCTGACAAGGTGTTCGGAGTGAAATACTGGAAGCCTCCACTCGTCAACAGTCCTTCTTGTTCACAGTCGTCTCTATAGATGAACGCGTTTATGCTCGTGCCTAGAGCCAAGTAACCGACTCCGTCTTCGTTGCCTACGACCCCTTCGTCATCCTGGTTCTCGGCTGAATAGAGGACGGTGGGCAAGAATGCACCCGGGCCGTGGCGATCCCTTGGAATGGCAAAATCGAAAATCGAGTCACAGCAACAGAACTCGTTGAATGGGACAATCACGCAGTTATTGCCCTGGATCACTGCAAAGCGCTTCCCGTTGATTGAGCTCACCTGGCTACCCGTAAGCGGGGCGCCGGAAGTCGCAAGAAAGGTCTGTCCGCGATTCAGCGTTCGGTTGAACGGTACACCTTGATTACCTTCACCTGTGCCATCCCAATCTCCGTCCAACGCAGCAACAGGCGTGATTGTGATCTGGGTGTTATCTTCTACTGCCACTACGGCAAAATGACTGTTGGAGCCGACACTATTGGTAGTACGGTGCGAACTGATGAAATAATCGGTGCCCAAGGCGTCGGTAGGAAGAGCCAGCGCAGCATCCGCTAAGTACTCTGCATCATTGACCAGGACACAAGAGAACTGCTGATCGGCATAGGCAAGCACAGCGAGACCGTCGCGTATCTGGCCAGCTTCCCAGTGGTCGATGATTCGCTCGGGAATCGTCAGTACGCCCGCCTGTGTGGGCGTGACGGCAACCACGGCCTCGAATTGTGCAAGACCAATCACTGGATAACGAACGTGAACCGAAGTGAAGTCGGGTGAAGTGAAGAGCAGTGAGAGCCGATTGTGGTCCCCCGGTTGACCAAGGTCCCAACTGGAGTTCGGCAAAAAAGCAACGATAAATTCACGCCCCAGATGATCGATGGGCCCGGGCGTGGGGGCTGGAGCGCCTGGGTTGATAGTCTCGCATTCGTCGTTCTGGCAGTCTTCGCCAACCGCGCAGCAAACATTGGGGCCGCAGCAGACTTGACCAGCGGGGCAGCAAATGTCGCCACAGCAAGTTTCGCCAACAGGACAGCAAGGCTCAGGACCGCCGCAGCACACCTCCCCGATAGGGCAACAGCGATCTTGGCCATGGCAACAGGTCTTCATAGCGTTGTCGCAGGTAACAGTACCGCAGCAGGCATTGTTCACCTCGCAGTTTCCAATGTCTGCATCACCGACGCAGCAACCGGAGCAACAATAACCGCCACAACAATAGCCAGCTAAATAGCAGTCATTGTCGGCAGTGCATTCCACTTCACCTTCGCCGTACGCCAATGCACGCAAAACTCCCATGCTTACTGGAGCGCTTTGGTCTCTTGCTGAGCCGTCGAAATTGAGAGGGGTGGCCTCTGCAGTGTCGGTATCGAAGTCTAGATCGATTGCATCAGCAGCCACCAAGGCCGTGTTTCCTGCTCCCAATATGGGTGAGTTCCCCGAGAACGTCGCCGTAGGGCTGCCGAATGACATCAGTGGATCATCAGCGATGTTGCCGGTCCCGGTGAAGCCACCTTGAACACAAGTGTACTGCACGGACGTTGTGTGCTGGTCCTCGATGTAGACCTGGGCTGCCTGCTCGTCGCTCTGGCCATCCTGATTGCCCCAGAGAATTCCGTTTGCAACCGTTAGGTCTGACGACGCCCCGCGACTCAAGATGCCGCCACACGGATTGGCGGTGGCACCTTGGGCTTCATTCTGAATGATCATGCAATTGGTCAGGTTCCAGGTGCTGTCCGTGCTGGCTATCGCCCCACCCCGTCCCTCGGCGCTGTTCCAGGAAAGAACCGTGCTCACTAGTGTGATCGTTCCGTTTACGCAGCTGATCGCCCCACCTTCATCAGCCGTGGTGTTGTGGCTAATCCGCATGTTGGCAGCTTTGAGCATCCCACCATTGAGATTGGCGATAGCCCCACCTGCCTCAGCTGAGTGATTCCGAACGATGCTGCAGTTGGCTAGGTGCAGCACTCCGCCATCATTGTAGATGGCCCCTCCCTCGCGCTCAGGAGTTGTCGCACCGTCGGCGTTGCCTCGGCGGATGGTGAATCCGTCTAGCCGGACGACTGAGGCGTCATCGTTGGTTATCACATGGTAGCTGTTGTCATTCTGGCTGGAAGTTCCGATGTCTCCGGAGAGTGACGTTTTCCACACTCTATGATCCCGGGCGCCGATCGTGGTCTCCCCGCCTGCAAAACCCCCATAGATCGTTACACCGCCGACCATGACGAACGCAGCTGATCGATCCCCAAGCGTTTGCCCCGCCCCTTGATCAGGTTTGTAGCTGCCAGCGGCCACCCAGATTTCGGTCACAGTTCCCGAGGTGATGCTTGGATCAGCCAACGCATTCTGGAGATAGACATACGCGTCGGCCCAACTGGATCCGTCATCTACACCGGTCGCGGTGGCGTCCACATAGATGCGCGGATCTGCGTCCGCTTGGCGTTCACCAGCGCAGAAGATCACCAGCATCGAACATGCGAGGAGGCCACGACGAACAACCGCTCTAGGAGTTGGGTGCTGATTAGTGCTTGTCGACATTGGTCCACTTCCCCTTCCAATAGGCTACACGGGCCGTCTCAGCCCGTATCAAATTTGATTGCCTGCGGGATCTAAATCAGCGCAACCGACCGATAGCCCCCCGCTCCCCGGCCATTGCTACCTCGTTGCGCTGATTGTCCGAACCCAGCGTTCCTTTAGCCAGCAGTAAGCTCAAGGAGCGTCATGGCCTCTCCCTTCCGTCCTCATCGATGTCTGCAACAATTCGGCTCCCATGCAGGTTGCTATTCTCTATGATGCCCTCTATTCAAGAGCAGGAAGCATCTCTCCTGATGCCATCGACAAGTCTAAGCCGGAGCAAATCGCTGAGGCGAATCTCACGCCCGACAGCTTATTCACTCTTGCGCCAGGGCTCCATTAGCCAAACCGCACATGGTGCGGATGAAGCCAGCAAGA
>JAJDDP010000110.1 GCA_029260235.1 Phycisphaerae bacterium
GACCGCCGGTGGCGTACTCCTGCGAAGACGTTCGGCTTCGGCTGCTTAGAGAACGTCTCGTAGTCATGTCCTGGATCGGAAAACCAGATTGCGCCCGCTCTGTAGGGACGCACCGGCTGTATGGAGGAATGTAAGCTGGGATTCCCCAAGGGATCGATTCTCTGCAGAATGAGAGGACAATCGCAGCGTATCGATGTAACCGAGTGGAGGTTCGAATCCTCTCATCCGCAAATTGCTCTCGCAAAGGCAGTCGGGCGAATCCTGGCTGCCTTTCTTGATGCCCAAATCGGGATGCAAGAGAGCTCCGGCGAGCTTCACCAGGTCAGCCCCCGGCCTGCTTGGATGGATACCCAAGGTCTAGAAGAATCGCCACCACCCGCTGGCGATGCTCACCCTGGATTTCGATTCTGCCCTCGCTGATCGTTCCCCCGGCTGCACATGCCGATTTCAGCTTGCTCAGGATAGCGCCCAAACCAGAGGCAACAGGATCGAGGCCTGTGATGACGGTTACCGTCTTGCCCTTGCGGCGCTTCTCGCATCCCACAAGGGCAAGTTGGTCTTTGGGGCGCCTGATCTGGCCGCTGGCGTCACGCGGACAAGCACATTGATCCATCGGCTTCCCGCAAGCGTCGCACGTAACGGGACGCTCCAGAGATGTACCATCGAATAATCCTGACATGTCACGCATCTTAGGTAAAAGACGAGGAGGGTTCGAGCGGTCTTGGCGCCTTATTCAGCATTGGTACCGCCCACCAATCGCGACTGCGCTGACGGAATGTCCCGAACATCGAAGTTGCTGGCGGCTTGAACCTGAGTGGGGCGACGAACCGAGGTCCGCCGCCCCATTGGCCCCCACAGCCATCTTTGCCCCAGTTGAGCATGCTCAATAAGGCCTGCCACATCCTCGGTTGCGGGAACTGACTTCGACCTTGGCGTCGTCCTGCTCGACGGCTCGTCCGGTGGAGCGGTCGATTACGATGGCTTCGACTCGCACGTTCTTCGCCCGGCCAATTGCATCGAGGCTGATGGTGGCGCTGAAGTTGCCGCGGAACTCAGCCTCATCCCTCTTGATCTTCACAGGCCTGTTTAGCGGCACGATGAATTCAATCGGTCGACCGCGCCGATCCAGAATCCGCCTGCCCTTCTCCCGCAGTTGAACCACTAGGTCAAACTGGCCTGGGCGGGCATCTTCAGCCTCCACCTCGAAGGCAACGTTGAGCCGCCAGACGCCGCGGTCCAAGTACATTCGCGCCTCGAGCTCCTCGATGTCCGCCTCCGCTCGGTCAAAGCCCCTGTCCCTGCCACCTCGCCTCGGTTGAGCAACCCGGCGATCCAACTGGTTCGGACGTTGATCGGGCTGATACCAGTTTCTCTGCCAGTCTGGCTGGGCGGACTGATTCCTGAATCCGCCATTCGCATTTCTAGGAGATCGACCCTGGGCCAAGGCTGAGGTGGCTGGAACTGCCATGGCCAACACGCCCAGCGTCAAGACCCAAATCTGCCCTCTGTTGCACGTTCGATTCAACATGATCCTGACCTCCTTCGTAGAGAACCTCGTTCTTGTTTGTTATGTTATCTGATTTAGTTGACAAGCGGAAACTATTTTGGTTAGGGAGATTGTGCAAAAACGACATGCCTCAACTTAAACTATGGATGGATAAGAGTTTATGGGGTTCGTGCTGGCAGGGGCAGGCTGGGAGGCCGGTGCATTACTTCGGTTGGACGGGATGAGGCATCAAGTTGCCCACCCGGTGAGCGTGTCACGGGGTGGGCATTGCCTGGGGCATTAGCGTTTGTTCAAGACCTTCTCACGGGCATGCGGGGGCGCTGTGCCCAAAGAGAGGCTTAATCGTTGACGCATCGCCCGTAGAAACGATGCCATTTGCATCGAAGTCATACACAGCCGTAGCCGGGCCAGGAGTCACTCCAAAATATGGCTTGATGATAGAGGCATCGCCGGTTGAAACGATCGCGTTCCGGTCGGTATCGCCGCGCAATCCACGAACCATGACTGCTCCATCCAGCATGATTCCCGAGGCTGTGATCATACCGTTGAGGCTGACCATCGAGCAGTCTTGATCGGGCAGGGCGGGGCTGAAGGTCACCACCACCTTGGTGTCAGGCCCATTCATACCCGGTTGCGAGGTGGCGGTAATCACGCCGGCATAGGGTCCACTGCCTGGCTGGACCTGGACGCTCGCGCCGTTGACACTGAGCGGGTTCATCGCTTCTCTCATCTCGAAATCGAGTTGACCGATTTGAGGGTTGCGCGGCTCGATGTTGCTGGCCCCTGCCGGAGAGACCATTAGGTTCTCCAGGAGCAAACCAATAGGACCTGCTGCCCCATGAGTCACGACGCTCCAGGTGCTGTCGATGACACTTCGGTCAGCCAGAAGTTCGAAAGCCAAGTCAACACGCGGGTCGGGTGGAATGTTCGGGCACTGCCACTGGATCTTGTCCCATCCGCCGTACATCCAACAGTCCGGTGGATAAAGCGAGAAGTCGGTAATTTGGCCCGTGCATGCGCCCGCAAGTGGCGAGTGGGCCATGACGCTGACGTCGGACGTGTGCCAGCCCCAGAAGTGCCCATCGACTGCGTTTGGCGAGGGCAAATGCCCGGTCAGGATGCGATCATCGTAGCCGCAAGCCTGGGGTTGCCAGGTAACGCCGGTCACCGCTTGAATGCTCAGCCAATACCTGAACCCCGCCTCTTCGTAGAATGCCTCTGGCTCTGCTGGTCGGAGGATGGGCGGGAGCCGCGGATCATCATGCGCGCACAACAAACAGCAGGCATCGAGGTTCACGCTGTATTCGTAGACATCGTGCCCGAGACAGTCGGTGTAATTCAGGGGCGTGATGGTCACAGCATCGACCGGCGCAAAGTAGGTGCCTAGCGTGGTAGGCCAATCGCCGGCGAAGTCATCCGGCGGGCAATCATCCGTGCCTGCAGAGGGGACTTCGTGGTGGAATCCTATGAACCAGCCATCGAGCAAGTATGGCTCCTGCCCGCCCATGTCGGGCATGTACATCGGATCAAAGTAACTTCCCCACCACTTGACCGCCCGGATGGGTCTGCCATCCGAGATGAAATCATCGGCGTCAACTTTGTTGACAGGTGGAGTGGGATCGGCCGAGGTGATTTCAAAGGCGAGGTCGCTGTACGTTTCGGGATTGGTCGACCAAATGATCGACTGCCAAGGCGTGACAATCGGTCCTTGTTGTTCTGCGGCCGGACACAGGGTTGGGGGGGTGGTTCTGTTTGATTCCTGCCATCGCCAGTACGCAGGAGCCCCAGGATCGACATTGATGGCCGTGATTGAGAGCCAGTAAATCTCGCCTTGAATCTGCGGGAAGGGAACCTGCAAATCGTAGTTGTACTTGTAGATTATGCACCCCTCACTGTTGAGCAAGCCGGTGTCCTCTTCGGTGATCGCGCCGAAAGGCACCCCCGTGCTCCAGAGCGTGACGCCGGGCAGGCACCACGGCGAGGCGGGCGTGTTATCGAGGATCGCCACGTCAAACAAAGCGATGCCCAAACCGCGGATCTCCTGGCCAAAGGGATCGAGCTCGTAGTTGCCAAACCAATGCAGATCTGTCACCTCTCCGCCCTGGCATTCCCACTGGTCGGCCAGCGTGATGACGGTGTACTCCGGCCCGATCAGGGCATCGTGGGCATGTAGCCCAGGCCACTGTCCGTTGGGTGGCTGCTCCCATTTGATGAGTTGTGGGAGACCTTCTTGCCACCAGAGGTCGGAGGCGTCGTCGAATCCTTCGTCGATTGGCTGAGGTGGCTGTACCCATTTGGGTTCGAGTTCAGTTCCGGGTTCAGGATCGATCAGCAGAAGATAGTCTTCGGTTTCTCCATCTTCGAATGCCCCTTCGCCGATCCAGGGCAGCTGGACAGGGGCTTCGGTGATACTGAAGCGCGTCCAGATGTAACCAGGATTGGGACCGATGAGAAAGCCGGGCGGCATCAATGCTGACAACGGCCCATCGAATGGATTGGGAATGGGGAAGTTGACCAACACATGCTCCGGGGCAGCAGCGGTTGGGCAAGATGATGACCCGCCCCACATGCCATTCTGATCCCAGTCCATCAACACGTTGACCCATCCGATAGTGGCCGACGGCATGTGATTGTGGATCTCGATATCCACATTGCCTCCCCAGGCTGCCGCTTGGCAAGCACTCCCCAAGGCCCCGATCCCGCCCATGCATGGAATGACCACCTCGCCTCCCACAGGTCCGGTGATGGTGAAGGAGGGCGGAAAGAGCAGGCCTGCATCGCCGTCCTGAAAGCATTCATCCTGGTCGTAGGTGTTCGGATTAAATAGCGGACACAGTCCTGCATTGCCGTCCGGCTCAAAATCGAAGCTCGGGCCGAACTGCGCCCCAAAATTGTTGTGCTGAATCCAGCCGGCAGGCGGTGCGTTCATGCAGGTTGGAAATGAACCCACTACGCCCGAAGATGGATAGGCCAAGGCGCTTTCCGGTGCGTCCCCAAACTCCAACTCAACACCCCAGACCGTCGCACTTTGCCAGAGTGCGACCACGAATAATCCTGGGAGTAGAAGCAACCTATTCTTCCGGATTGGCCTTGAACTTGACCATGGAGGGAATTGTTTGCATGTGTCACGGTGCGCTTTCATGAGATCACCTCCGCGCAGCGCCCCCCGCAATCGTAGGCCGTCGCATGTGGGTCTAGGCGGCGGAAGCTACGCTCTAAGTAAGTTTTGCCGATGCGCATGAGCCCACGCTCATCACCGTCGCTTCGGCATTTTGTTTGGTATGACTGTGCGTCCGGAGGAGGTGATTGGTCGCCAGCCCGACACCCCGAGCCAACACCAGGACCGAACACCTTTGGTCTACCCCTGCTACTGCAACATATCGCAACAAACCACGAAAGTCAATGAACTAAACGGGATGAGGTACGCCCACTCACGCTAACAACAGACATTCCCATCTAAATATCTTGTATAGGGCGGTTGCGCGGTGCTTCTCGCGCAGGTGGAGTTGGTGGGAAGTCTCGGCAGGCTTGGGGAGCGATTGTCGTGCGATTAGGTGCCGATCTCGCACCAGCCAGAACCGATCCAGGGGATGTCCTGCGCAGCACTTATTCGCAGGCGCAGGCTCAACTGGGCGGCGTGGTGTTGGATGTGGCGAATGGTGTAGACGTATAGCTCTGCCCGGGTGAAATCACGGCGTTCGAACCTGGCGGGTTGGGGTAGCGATTCGGTCGTCTCGTTTGCAACGGCCTGGCCTGCTTTCTTTCGGCAGTATTCCATGTATCTGTGAATGTCGGTCCGTTCATACTGTGAGGTTGGTTTGCGGTCTTCCAGTTGCTCGTAATCGGCGAAGAAGGTTGCGTTGTCGCGATGGAAAGCCTGCCCTTGGAATGACTGTTCGTCAGGCCCTAGATAGTAATCCGCAAAGAACAGCGTATGGAAAACAACCTGGCTAAATGGGAGATTGCCGACCAGGGCGTTCCAGGATGTGTCGGGGCAGCGGTCGATGCAGATGTTCAACGTGCAGAAGGCAGCTTCAAACTGATTGGAGATCAGTGCCTTGGTGGTATCGAGCATGTCGGGTTCACTCCAAAAAATACTGGAAGGCGGTCACTTCGAGCTCGGAGCATGCTAACCGTGTAGTTTTTCGACCTCAAGGCGATCGCTCGACACCATACCAAGCAATTGCTGCTCGCGGGTGACGTCATCCACTCCGGTGGCAGGCATTTGCTGTGCAGGCCTTGTTCTCGGACTGGGCGACGCACTCTGTCGTCAATTGCTCCCCAAGCCGTGCAGAGGCTGGGGCGCAGGTCCTATACGCCTTATACACCCTCACCCGCCCCCGCCTGGCAGCCGATACACAGTGCGTCGCAGGGGCTGGATTGTGCAGACTTCAATTTATCTCGATTCGAGGACCGCTGACATGAGCGACCCAAAGAACACAGCCAACCAGAACAGCGTGCCAACCCGCCAGAAGCGTAACTACTTGATCGATCCTTCCTTTCAATGGAAGTATGCGCTCAATGGCGGGTTGATGGTGTTCTGCCTTTCTTCCCTGATCGGTACAGTCTTGTACAAAGTGCTGCACAGCCAGGCACGTCTGCGGACGATGGATCCTGGAGGATACTCTGCCGAAGTGACCATGATCATCGTTGGCTTCGGGTTGGCCTTTGCAGTCTTGACTGCCTGTACGGTCGGCGTGTGGTGCATGTGGATTTCGCATCGAATCGCAGGTCCATTGCACCTGATGGAAAAATACTTCCAGGAGCTTGCCGGTGGGGATTTTCCTCGGGTTCGGGCGCTGCGTTCCAAAGACGAGTTCAAGAACCTGCACCTCTCGCTGGCAAGGACGGTCAACGCCCTCAGAGAACGACGCCAGCAGGAATACACTTGCTTGAATGACGCCCTCGATCAGGCCAAAGCATCACTGGTCGATGCCGGTCCAAGAACCAAGCAAGAGCTCAAAGAGGCCATCTTCAAGCTCGAGTCCCTGGTCAGCACCGTGGGTGACAGCCTCGGTGTTGGGCTGCCCCCGGCGGCGGAGCCGACTCTAAACATAGAGTTCCCAACGAGTCCAGGGAGTGGGCATCAGACCGTCGCTTCTGCAGCATCTGTGCCAACAAGTTCGATCGGTTTGGATGAGGCTCAATCTGCCGAGCAGTTGCAGTCTTCTGGGCAAAACGAGGAGTAGCCACTGGCTCAATATGGTTTCTCGATTCAGGTCCGGGCGAGGTCACGGACGTCGCGGCGCAGATTCGGTGCCTTGTTCGACCAACTCATGTCCATGAGATGTGCGGCCGCACCGAGCTTGCTCGTGGCGGCTGCAGCTTAGATCCCAGTGACGATGGGTTATCCGGAGGGATGCTGCACATCAAGTAGGAACGTTGCCCGGGCTACCGACCCGTCACCTATCGAACAATAGCCCAAGCGCGTTGGTGATCACGCCCCTTCTTCTGGTACCACCGTCAGAGTGTCGCCCGATACCTGGTATCGTCTGTCGTCCAGAAATAGGACCAAGGGCATATTGCCGCCGATCATGACGCGACCAAGCCCGTAGTGCCGTGACCTGATGTATTCACCTTCGTACACATGCATGGTGGATCCCCCATAGGCCACAGCCTTCGCGTCATCTTCTCAGTATGAGCTAGGGGTAGAAGAATCCCAAATCCCTGACGGTTCAGGAATCAAGATGCGACTGACGGCACGCCAGGGGGTAGTTGTTCCACCTCAGTCCGAGGAAGACGATCCAATCCCGGCAATGGAGCGGCAGCCATATTAGACCGCTTGACTAAGATTCGACCAGGAATGCTCGGCACGGTTCAGGGCCAGTAGTTTCTGACTGAGAAGGATTGCGGACGCGACGTATTATCTTCAACCTGTGCGTTATGGTCCATGGGGGGGTTGACGTAGGTCCGATGTTCATCCTTCCGTTGCATCAATTGGACGTGGACACAGAATAGGATGGATATTTTTGCTTGGTGTGCTGGGTGTACTTTTAGTTGGCGGTGGGCATCGCAGCGGCGGTTAACCCAGTGCCATAGCGTGCCACTTCGGCTACGCTGGCAAAAGCGGTATTGGTGGGGCTCGGGCTCGGAAGTGGCGAGCGCCGCATTCAAGCCGAGTCAATACTCGGTGAAGAGTGTGCCTTGCGAATCGCTGTCTTTCGTGTTTGCGATGATCTCGCCGGTCTTTTTGTTGTAGACCCAGCCTTTCCTGCTAGCTTCATCTTCCTTTAGTGGATCATCGTTCTTAAACTTCACTTCGTCGGCGTCCCTGTCTGCATTCTTGCCGATGTTCAGGCGTGGCATCTTCCTGAGATAAGGGCCGTAAATGCGTGGCGGCGTGGACGAAGAATCATACGTGCCTGTCGTGCCAGTGATGGATGAGTATGCGGTGAGTTGAGCGTAGAAGTCTACCTCCTTGCCGTCACTGTTTTGTTTGCCATCAGTCTTGTGGAGACCCGGAAACGCTCCGTTATGCTCCGCTGCGTAAAGGTCGATTGCCCTTCGGAGCGCTGCCAAATTGCCCTTGAGAGCAGACTCGGAACTGCCCACGGCTGCCCGACTCATTCGAGGGACAGCGATAGCAGCAATGATGCCGATGATGACGATAACAATCACCAACTCGACAAGACTGAATGCCCTAACTCTAACGCTGTTGCTGCGACGCATTGTCCGTATCCGATAACTCAAGTGACTCCATATAGGGTCACACAACGTTAATCGGCTGATGCGGTTATCTGCGTGAATCGCGCCTGGACAGGCCCGATAAGCACGACCTTCAAGCAACGCCGCTTGTCCTGGCGAGTGAAGAATAGACGGCCTGCCGGGCGTTGCCCATCACGTCACCAATCTGGATGACCGGCTTACCTTCACCCTTCAACTTGCGAAGTTTTTGCAGTCGTTTGTCATTCCGGGGACGGCCTACATGCTGCCCGTTTGCCGTGGCCGCTGCCATCCCGGCCTTGATCCGCTCAACTGTGGCTGGCTAATAAGAGCCAACATGAGATCCTGATAGATAACCCCGTTTGTGTTGCGTTATGGCGGGTGGCCATGGGTGGAGCGCTTGGGCTGCCTTAGATCCGATAACAACGCCCTCTCGGCATGCGTAACTAGGGGATAGTGAGTCGGGGAAAGTGCTCGTGCTGTCTGCGGTCTGCTGCCCAAGTCCCCGTACACGAAAGCCGATGAAATCATAGTGTATCACCGCTCGTCGCGTCTCCAATGCTCGACACAGCCCGCGAAGTCGGGCGTTTGGGCTGGGCACGTTGGGTTGATGGAGACCTACTAAAGTGACCGCTTCGTCCCATGCCATCCTGGCACCGAGAGACCTCTCGCGGAACTTGTCGCTGCGTTTCTCCGCGTCGCTGTTCCTGCTCTTCGCTATGTTGGGCGGCGCCGGCCTTGCCGTCTCGGCGGCTGACACGGATTGCGGCCTAACCCAGGAGCAGCCGATCAATCTGTTCCAGCCATTTGCCCAGGCTGGCAATTCCACGACGAGGAAGTTCAGCGGAGGAGTCCTGGCCTCGGCTGGAGGATGTGGTTTTCCATCTATCACCGAGGCCGTAATGGATCTTGAACAAAGCGCCAAGACAGGGGAAACGATCACAACCCTGAACGAACAGTGCCGTTCGCTTGCTAGATTGTGTAGTCAAGCGTGCGCCAGTGTGCCTAAGGCATGAAAGAGCGCAAAGCTGTGTCAGCACTAGCCTACCAGAAGATCAAGAAATCCGGCAAGCTGCCCTCTCCGAATGGCGTTGCCTTAGAATTGCTGCGCCTGGTCGATGATCCGGCGATGAGGATGGCCCAGATTGCCGAAGCGGTGGCTGCGGATCCTGCGACCGCCTCTCGGCTGCTCCAGTTGGTGAACTCGCCCCTCTCGGGTGTGTCTCGGACCATCGCTTCGGTTTCGATGGCTGTGAAACTTCTGGGCATGCATGCGGTGAAGAATCTAGCACTTGGCATCTCTCTATTGGCGAACAACCGCAGCGGTTCATCAGCAGCCTTTGACTTTGAAAGGTACTGGTCGGAATCTTTGGCCCGCGCCGTGGCGGCGCGCGGGCTTGTTAGCCACATGCGTGGATGCCCTGCGGATGAAGCTTTCACCGTTGCCTTGCTCGGCAGGATTGGCCAACTGGCTCTGATGACCGCATTCCCAGGGGCATACAATGAAATCGTGGTCAGAGTAGGATGCTCGCCCTCTCCTGAGCTTTTCGAGGCGGAGCTCGCCGCCTTTGGCATCAACCAGAACGATCTCTCTGCCAACATGATGGCCGATTGGAGGCTGGCCGACATCTTGTGTGAGGCGGTACGGCGGCAGGATCGGGTTGATGAACACACCGTGGAGCCCCCGGATCGTGCTTCCAATATTGCCGAACTCCTCCACTTAGCCGGGAAGATGGGCGTTGTGCTGGCCAAGTCCAATGTGTATGCAGAGGATCTATTGGAGTTGATGGACCTTGCGGAAGCACGTGGCCTTGAGACCGATGCGTTTGGCGATTGCTTCAATGCAGCAAAAGAAGAATGGAAGGCCGTCGCCGCCATTTTTTCAGTTAAGGCTCAGGAGGTCCCCCAGATACAGGAGATGCACACGCGTGCATCACGCCATCAAGGGAACATCCTGGTGGTTGATGACGATCCCTCGACGCGACACTTGATTTCGAGACATCTTACCACTGCAGGTTACGCGGTGCTCACCGCCTCGGATGGTCGAGAAGCACTTCGGCTCATCCATTCCGAAGGAATCCGACTTGTCATCATGGATTGGATGATGCCTGAAATGGACGGCCTACAGCTTTGTCGGGCGGTTCGAGAATCCGAGGCCACCGGGTTCGTCTACCTGATCGTCCTTACCGGGCAAACTCATGAGGACCGCTTGGCGGAGGCATTTGAGGCAGGCGCAGACGACTTCCTGACCAAGCCTTGCAAGAAGCAAGAACTGCTCTCGCGCCTCAAAGCGGGTGTGCGCACGTTGGCATTGGAAGAAGATCTGGCGGCCCAACAACGTGCATCTCACAAGATCAATGCCGAGTTAGCGACGCTCAACGATCAGCTTGAGCAGATGGCGACAACCGACGAGCTGACTGGTTTGTTCAACCGTCGAGAAGCGATGCGTCGCTTGGAAGACCAATGGTCTTTTTCGGAGCGGCAGGATCGTCCTCTTGCATGCATGATGCTCGACATCGACCATTTCAAGAAATGCAACGACACCTATGGGCATGATGCTGGCGACGAAGTGCTGAGAAAGACGGCCCATATTCTCAAGCGAAGTGTCCGCACAGGCGAGACGGTCTGTCGGATCGGTGGTGAGGAGTTCGTCGTGTTCTGTCCCGGGGCGACGGCAGAAATGGCAAGCAAAGGGGCAGAACGTCTCAGGGCAGCAGTTGAGGCCAACCAAGTCGCCCATGGGAATGCGACCCTGAGCGTCACGATCAGTGCTGGCGTTGCAGAACGAGGGTCGGACACGCCCAACTTTGATGATCTGCTGAAACGTGCTGACCAAGCACTGTACGAAGCCAAGGATACGGGCCGCAACCGCGTATGTGTGGCCGTCGCTCGCAGAACCTCGGCGGCACAAGATCCGGTCCATGCCAGAGCGCCTTTAGCCCAGGCGACGCCACACGCTCAAAGCAGTAGTGGAAGCGGTGCGGAGGTCGTGCTGGTTGTGGATGAAGATACCTCGATCCGTGCGCTCCTGCGGCAACTACTGGACGGTGAGGGGCTTGAAGTCCACGAGGCACGCGATGGGCTTGAGGCGATAGACAAGGCAGCCAAGCTTCACCCGGCGCTGATACTGATTGACAAGCAAATGCCGAATCTCAACGGCTTGAAGTGTGCACAGAAGCTACAGGAATATCCTGAATTCAACGAAATCCCCGTCACTAGCATGGGTACCCTGTCGGATCGAGAGCGTGTGGATGCGATGTCGGGGGCCGGGATAGGGGAGCAGCTCGCCAGGCCGGTTCACCGTGAGGAGCTGCTGCACCGCGTTCGCGCCATGATCGCCACGTCCCACGACAAGGCTGACTTGCTCCAAAGCAATAGCGTCAGAGGCGAACAGGCCAGGGCTATGGGCCTCTTGTTTGATCTTTCACGTTCCCTCGCCACGGCCGACGGTCTTAGCGCGATCTTCTCCCAGACCGTGACCAGCACCGCAGAACTGCTGAACTGCCATCGCGTCTCAGTCATGATTCCAGATGCGGCAAAGCATGCCCTAGTCGTTGCTGATGCTGTGGGCATCGAAGAGGCGAGCGCGGAGAAGATTCAGGTTCCGGTCGGTAGTGGAATAGCCGGACGTGTTTATGAATCAGGAGCATCCGTTATCCTCAATGAGCCGGGCGAAGTCCCCGGCTGCCACGGACCCGGCGAATCTGAGTTCTTCTCGAGGGTGCCCCTGGTTTCAAAGGCACTGGTGGTCCAGGACCAGGTTGTTGGTGTTCTCAATGTGACCCAGCGCCACGACGGGCGGTTCTTTGAGCCCAACGAAATCGAGTACCTCGACCTCATCTGCAACATGTCCGCTACAGCCATTGAGCAGCTGCAATCCAGGCATGCACGAGAAAATGCGTATGCTGCGATCGTGGTCGGATTGGCAAAGCTGGCCGAGCATCGCGATCTGGACACCGGGAAACATCTGGAACGGGTGACCGAGTTTGCGCTGCTGTTGGCCCAGGAATATCGAAGGTCGGCCAAGGGTGGATCGGAAGTCGACGACCGCTTCCTGGAATACTTGAAGCAGGCTATTCCGCTTCATGACATTGGCAAAGTGTCGGTACCTGACGCTGTATTGCTCAAGCCAGGAAAGCTGACCGAGGACGAATTCGCGATCATGAAGCGCCATGCCGTCGTCGGTGCCAACGCGCTTCAGTCAGTGATCGACCATGCCCCCGAAGCGGATTTTCTGAACATGGCCAGAGACATTGCCTACTGCCACCACGAGAAGTTCGACGGGTCAGGCTATCCGCGCGGTCTGGTGGGCTGCCAAATCCCGCTTTCGGCCCGCATCGCAGCTGTGGCAGATGCATACGATGCGCTACGGGGTGTGCGACCCTACAAGAAGGCCTTTTCGCATGAAAAGTCGGCAAGCATCATTCGAGAAACTTCTGGGACACATTTCGACCCGGAAGTCGTCGAAGTCTTCCTTCGTCTCGGACAAGAGTTCTGCAGCTTGTCGGCCAAACTCGCCGACCACGAGAACAAGTTGCCCCGCACCAAACCGCCCGCGGTGCTCGTTGCAGGTTCAACCTGACGAATAGCTGCGAAGCTTCACGCTGCCTGGCTCCAAGCACGACTATCGCTGCCCTGGTTTGAGCGCCCGGCGTTTTGCTGGATTAGTCGCCCTGCAGAGTCGCAGCTAGTCACTTATGGCTTGCGGTGACGTGCCTGAGGTGCTTCCGGTGCATTCGTTGGATAGATTCATCCAGGTCCTTCCGGATGAGTTCTTCTCCGCTAAACCAAGCCAAGGCGTGGGATTCATCGCTGACTACGAAGTCCTCGGATTCTGAGGTTTGTACAAGGAAGCGTATGTCGTAGTGCAGGTGCTGGGGAACTTCGCCCCGGGCGGGGATGGAGTGGATGTCCAGGTCGAAGATGCCTTCCTTGACCAGCCGGATTCCCTCGAGGCCCGTCTCTTCATGGGCTTCGTTCAGGGCGACAGCCAAGATGTCTGGATCGCCGTCGGCATGACCGCCTGGTTGCAACCATCGATTTAGTTTCTTGTGGTGGGTTAGGAGCACGCGCTGCCCGGTTGAATCCAACAACCAAGTCGCTCCCGTGATGTGGCCCGCCCAGAGATGGCGGCAAAAGCAATCGGGCTGATCCTCAACGAATTGGACAATCTGGTCGCGCGTGACTGCGTCGGCCCCGTCGGCTGGTACATAGGCCGCCAATAGTGCCAATAATGGATCGCGATGCATCTTTCCTATCCCAGCCAGCCTGCAAGCAATGATCGCATATCCTACAGCAAATCGGCCGACGCCTGCGAGGCGCCGACCGATTCGTGAGGTGCGGTGTGCTTCGGATTGCCACTAGCTGCTTTGGGCGGCTAGGGTCTGCCGGCCCCGGGCTTAGTCGATGTCCATTTCCCCGAACATCGCTTTGAACTGGCCAATATCGAATCGTTGAACGCCCGGTTGCTTGGCGAATCGTTCGCGATCAAAGACGTCATCCTCGGCTGAGACGTCGGTGTGGACAAAGCGGATTGTGCCATCGTGTTGGCCAAAGTGCTCGACTAGGACTGAATCAAGCCCGCTGCCTTGGCGGTACGCGATTTGAAGGACCACCGCGCCCAGTATTTCTTCAGCTTCCGCATCGCCCTGGAAGTCAAAGCCACTGGCAGTCAACACGTGCAGGCCTGGCTCAGTTTCAGCGACTTGGACATTGGTAGCGGCTTGCTCTAACAGGGTGACCATCGCGGTAAACTCTTCGGCAGAAGCTTGGCCGGTCAGAATACGCATGCCCATCGCCTCGATTGCGTCGTGGTCCAGGTCAGTGTCTTCATCCGACGTGGTCACTGACGCGTTCGTTTGGATCTTGACTTCTCTACTAACCTCGTCCGATTCACTCGTGCCGACCTTGACTTCTACTCCTGTCTGGCGGTGCCCATCCGATGCATCGAAGTGCAGATGTTCGAAGACATCGCCAAGCACGCCCTCGTCTTCAAGAAACCCGTCCAGATCCAAGAGCAAGCCATTCTGAGTCAACATCGTCACGACGCCCGCCACGGCAGGCGGTAGTTCTTCAGATGCAACCTTAGGCAGGCCGGTGATCTTCACGAATGCCCACTCGTTCTCGGGCATAGCTGATACGGTCGCCGTGAGATCCAGACCCTGTACTTCTTCTTCGGCCGTGTTGTCGGCGGCGACTTGGACGTCGACCAGCACGCCCTTGGGCGGGTTGGCGAACGGTGTGGCGTTTTCCACTTCATCATCCATCAGAATGAGAACACTGCCGTTGACGAGAATGCCCTCAGCACCGACGTTCTCGAAGGTGATTTCAAAAGCATTGCCAGCCACTTCACGCAGCGACTCAAAGATTGCGGCAGCTTCGACTCGGTTACCAGCCATAGAGGTGAATAGTGCGACGCTCAGTGCCAATGTAGCCGCTACTGAGCCGGCGCCGGCCAAGGTCAGATATCGATGTTGTCTCATAAATCGAACTCCTCTGTGCCAGGACGATGCGGAGGCAGCACGCAGGGGATGTTTCCATCGTTCGTGCTGGGCTGGAGTAAGGCCTTCGGGCAGATCCATGCTTTGCCCGAGGGTCTTGAGGTTCTGATCCAGCAGATGATCGTCGTTGTTAGTTTTCTCGTTCATGGTTCACAGCCCTTACAGGCGTAACCCCAAAAGCTCTTGTCGCAGGGCTTGGCGTGCCCGGTATAGCCTGCCCTCGACGCTTCTTGCTGAAATGCCGAGCAGTTCAGCCAGCTCAGCGTGGGTACGGTCCCGGAAGTAATAGCCGACCACCAATTCCTGCTCGAAGGTGGGCAGCGCGGTAAGTGCCAGCAAGAGCTGATCGCGAACTTCACGACGCTCCAACTCTGCGGCGGGCATTTCCTCAGCGGTCAACTTAGCCGCCAATTCTGATGCCAGTCCAGGGTCTGCAATCGGCAGATGGGTCGGCCTGTTCCGGGCTGTACGCCAGTGAGAACGTAGCAGGTTCTTGGCAATAGCCTTGAACCAGAATTCCAGCCGATCATCCGGGATGGCGACCGTTTCACTCCCGATGCATTGCAGCCAAAGCTGCTGCATCAGGTCATCAGCCAAGTGGCGGTCACCACCAACTCGGACCACAACATAACGGTAGGTAGTAGACGAGTGGCGATCAAAGGCCGCTTCGACGCGCGCGCGTTCACTCATCGACGAATCCAAAGCCGTGTGCAGATGTCCCGTCAAGCTGGACGAGGTCATTCAAGGAGCTCCTAGCAGCAGGTTCTGCCCGTTGCCGCTACCATAATAGTTGCGCCAATGCCCCTCTCCCCACAACGATCTTGTCAAGAATTGTCCGCCAGGAACTAACAAAGTCGTGGTTCAAGGTCTTTGTGGGTTGTGGCCTGACGCATCCGCGGCATCTGCGCAATCTGCGGCGGGCTGTCGTAGTTGTAGTTTCTTCGGTTGGATCTCAGTCGATGGTTGTGCTGCGTTATCGGAGACTTGGTGGTTCGCCGTTGTTTTCTTGGAGGAGTCGGGACGCTTGTCCTAGAGCGCACCGGATACGACTTTGCTCATCACATCTGAGATGTCTCTAAGGACAAGCAGCGGGTGCTGGTCGGCATTGATGTTGGCGATCAACCCATTGCCGAACGATTTGAGAACTGGGGATGTCGATTCTCTGTAGACGTCGATTCGTTTGTGGATCACGTCTGGGTCTGCATCATCGGGCCGGTTCGACTTCTTGGCCCGGGCGGACAGTCGGGAGATGATGGCCGCGTCGTTCTCGATGACCAGATGAAGAATTTTCTGGACCTCGATGAGGTCTTTCATGAGATCGACTTGGGCTGGGGTCCGGGGGATGCCGTCCAACAAGAGGACATGATAATCAGGATCGTAGCAGCCTTCTTTTCTCAGCCCTTCGACGTGGTTATGCCAAAGTCGAACAGTGAACTCGTCAGGGACCAGCAGCCCCTTGGTCGAGTAGGAGAGGAACTCCTTGCCCATGTCGCTGCTCTTGTCCAAGGCCCGGAAAATATCGCCCATGGCTAGGTGGATCATGTTCGGCATGTGGCCCAGCACTTCGCCCTGGGTGCCTTTACCCGATCCGGGAAATCCAAAGAGCAACACGGCTGAATATCGCTTGTTTACCGGCACGGCTGCCTCCTCTAGCTTCGACGAGCCTCCCCTGCATTCCAACGAAGCGGAGCATCATTGCAAGACCAACGGCTGATGTAAAGTAGCCGGATATATCAGGATTCCTATGGCGAAGATCGGCTCTGCTGCGGGTATCGTTTAAGGAAATCAGCCCGCAACCCCGGTTCTGTAACCCGAATCTCGGCCTGCTCGAACAGCTCGGCCGATAACCGCTGCATCTCTACGGGGATGAGTCGCTCGCGAAGTCGCTTTTCCAGGTCATGCCGGGCCTCTTCGAGGGTTTGAGACGAAGCGGGCAATCGTTGCTCAATTCTAAGAATATGGTTCCAGTTATCCACCCGGACGGGGTTGGAAACCTGGCCTACTTCAAGGCTAAATGCAGTTTCGCGGATAAGCGGTGGGATGGCCAAGTCGCTGCGAGAGAACGGCCCGAGCAGGCCGCCCGCGGCGCCGGTGACTAAGTTGGCGCTGTAGCGGCGGGCCAATTCGGCGAAATCCGCCCCCTTGTCGATCTGCTGGAGCACCTCCGTCGCGTTGGCCTTGGCCGCTAGCTGAATGTGCCGAATCACCACCCGCTCAGCCATCGCCCGGCCAAACTCCTCACGCAACTGTGGTTCGCTAATCTGTAAGGAGATCATGGCAAGCTTGCGAAGATGGGCATTGCGGATCATCCCAATGTCGTATTCTGCCCGCGACATGCCATTCCCCACGAGCACCTGATCCAGGATGTCTTCGGCCGCTGAGCGATCGAAGTCTGCACTCTCAGCAGCTGGCAGGGGGCTTAGTAGGGCGGCAAGCGAACGATCACGCTCAGCCTCAACATCCCGCGACGAGATTACTAGGCCTTCCTTTTCCGTAGCAGCCTGTGCAAGTTGCAGGACGATCAGTTCATCGAGCACAGCCACGCCGCGGCCAGCCATCAGAAGGGCGATGAATCGGCCGCGATCAAGAGGGGCATCATTGACCCAGGCAATCGGCGCTTGGCCATCGGTGCTCGATGCGGCGGGCGGAGTATCGACTTTGTGAGATTGCTGCCACGCCTCGCCAATCGACGAGGTGTTTGGTTCTGGGGTGGATGTGCATCGACCGGAGAAGAACAAGATCGAACCAGAAAGCAATCCGCATAGCACAAGGCGACACGGCGATGAAATCGCTCGGATCAAGGCTCGATTGGCTGGTTGCGTCGCCGAGTTCATCCGACTCGCTCTCCCGACTACAAAGGTCCAGGCGACGGTAGCGTTCCTCTATTGGTCCGTCAAACGCACCGAGTTATGATGCAGCTTGGTCAGTTGGATGAGTACACCAATGAGTGCAGAAGCTGATTCGATTCGCATTGTCTGTCTGGGCACCGGTACTTCGCACGGGATCCCTATGATTGGCTGCGACTGCGCCGTGTGTACTTCCAGCGACCCCCACGACAAGCGGACCAGGCCTTGCATCGCCGTCTCCTGGGAAGATCGCACCGTGCTGATCGACACGCCGCCTGAGCTGCGCTTGCAGTGTGTAGCCCGAGGGATCAAGCGGGCAGATGCAATCCTTTTTACCCACCACCATGCCGATCACGTCGCGGGCTTGGATGATCTGCGGCGATTCAACTACCTGATGGGCTCGGCCCTCAACTGCTATGGGCCCGCCGACGCCCTGAAGCGAATTGGCGAGATGTTTGTCTATGCCTTCGAGGATGACCCAGACTACCCGTCACAAAAGCCAGCCCTCAACCTAGTGCCCATCGACGCGAACCCGTTTGAATTGTTCGGCATGACCGTAGCCCCCATCCCGCTCATGCACGGGCCGCTGCCGGTGTTCGGCTATCGATTCGGGAAATTCGCCTATTGCACCGACTGCAACTTCATCCCTGCCGATTCGCTGGATCGTTTGAACGGCCTAGACGTACTAATCCTAGACGGCTTGCGCCGCCGCCCACACCCCACGCACTTCAACCTGGAGCAAGCAGTAGAGATGGCCAAGCAAATCGGGGCCAAGAGAACCTACTTCACCCACATAGCTCACGAGTTGATGCACGAGGAAACCAATGCCGAATTGCCAGAAGGCATGGAGTTAGCTTACGACGGGCTTGGGTTTCAGGTCCGGCTGTAGGAATGAGAGCGGGTAGGGGAAGGCACTAGGGATTGTTGGCGTGGATACGGACGCCACTCTCGCCAACGATCCAGAGCGCCTTGGCGATGGGCTGGGTGTCCAGCAGCGGCAAGAGCCGAGTTATGGTCTGGACCAAGTGGTTGCGACTTTGCGAATTCGGGCGAAGAACGATTAGGCCGGGATACTGCTCAGGCGGATAGTTGCGAATGTCTGCGAAGCCGACATCCAAGGTCATCAGAACTCGGTTCTCATGTCGGCAGACATCGATGAGGACCTTATCGCTTGAGCCATGCAGCCTCTAATCCCATACCGTGAGAGTATCGTGCCCACCCTCGCGCAAGGCAGCGGCCACGTCGGGGTGCAGGTTCTCGTCGGTCTTGATGCGCATCAGGCGACATCCGCGGGCAAGGAGATCACCCGATCTTTGGCCAACTCCGCTGCGTAGAGCAAGGAGGCCCGCACATCCTCGGGGGTGATTTGGTAGCTCTTCGCAATGGCCTCAACCGACTCGCCGCCCGCCAAATTGTCTAGCACAACCGAGACCATCACCCGCGTGCCGCGAATGCACGGCTTGCCGTGGCAAACATTCGGGGAAGTCGAAATCCGGGATCGCCAATCCATCACATTTGTCTCCCAGACAATAGCAACAACTCGCCAGAGCCCGAGGTTCGGGCAACGCCACCATTATACGAACGTTTCATCGCTTTCGCACGAAGAATTGTGTTCCTATGCTTGGCTAGCCCTCCCAGGTGTCGCCAGCGGTCCCACAGACAGCGATCAAAGGTCTCGCGGGCCACTTTGACGTCCTTCTGCGGTGCCTCGATTGGCACATACTTCAACCTAGAACGAGAAGTAGAGATGGCCAAGCAGATCCAAGCCACACGAACCTACTTAACCCACGAACTGCAGCACGAAGAAACCAGCGCCGAACTGCCCGAAGGCATGGAGTTAGCTTACGACGGAATTTGCTTCCAGGTCGACCCATAGCGCTAGGAATGTGTGGCGGAGTGTTAGCGGCTCTCAAGAGGGACTTGAGCAAGCCTGCCGCCTCTCCTCTCAAATGCGTCGTTTCGATTGATTCGGGCAGTTCGATTAGATATGATTGCGGCGTGAAATCTGCCAACAGGGAAGCGCCGGCTGATAGGATCCACACTGTGCGCGACACCGCTGTGTTGGCATCCTGCTCAATCGTGGCAGGGGCCGTCGCGGCGTACATCATTAGTTTTACCGGAAAGAGCCTTTTCAACTATACGGTCATGGCGTTGTTGGTAGTTCCCCTGGTGATCTCTACCAATGTCAAGTCGGTGCCGTTTATCTGTGGATTGGCATTCAATCTGTCATTGGTGGGCGCACTCTTTCTGCGTCACGCGGACTCTGAGCGACCTTGGGGAGTTGGTCTTTGGGAATCGCTATTCAGTATGGCGATTCTCTTGGCTCTGTTTGGATTGTTTCCAGCGGCGATGAAGAGACTTGATACCCAGGATAAGTGACCTTCTCCTCGACTCCTAGATGCCCACGTTTGAGTGGTCAGGTCTACTTCTTCCTCAGCCCCATCCTCCCGCCGCTACTGGTTCTCCCATTCAGAGACTCGCTCAATCAGCGACTCAGCAATAATACCGTGCCCCAATGCCGACGGATGGCACCAGTCTACATAGAGTTCGCGGGATGTTGCGGTCGGGGCTTCTGTGGCGAATTGCTCGTTCACTTCCACGAAGTCGGCCTGCTCGGCCTTGGCTACCTCTTGGACGATTTGGCGATAGGAGGGCCTGCATCGCCTGGGGAAGCGGCGGTTTTCTATGGATTGCTCCAGTGCTAGAGCGCTGGCCTCTTGGTTTCCTTGTTGCTTCAAGAAGATGCCCTTTATCCACAGCAGGTAGAAATGGTTCGGTTCTCGTTTCAGCAGGGCGTCGATTTGGGTTAGGGCTGCCGCATAGCCTTGGGTGGTGGCAATCTGGTCGATTCGCTGGCCTAGCATTTTGAGTTGATTGCCGTTGGGCAGCACGTTTAGGCCGGGCGGCATGTGCTCTAGGTTGACGGGTGAGCTTAGCAGGATGACTTGGGCGCCGCTCTCTTTGGCGTTCCGCACCGTGGCAGTCAGATTCTCCCGATATTCCTCAGCCCCCACACGCGGCACGGAGTTCGCTTCGGCTGGGGCGATGAACGATTGCGGTTGCTCCGGGCGGACCGATTCTGCCAACCACGCCAAGAAGCGGCTGTGCGTCAGAACCGATTGCAGGAGGGAGGGCGCAGGCGTTGACTCTGAGATCACTCGATCAGATCGCTCCACCGGCCAAGCCTCGTTGTTGCCGATGCAGACGACTACGACTGATGGATGAAACTCGGCGATGAGTTGCTCAGCCCGCAATCGGACTTGATGCGAAGTGTAACCAGGAACTCCGGCGTTGATCACGCTCCAGGTGCCGGGGTGAGTTTGGCTGTCATTTAAGAGTCGCTGCAGCCCGGCGGGAAAGGTGTCCGCCTGATCGACATCCCAGCCAAAGGTGCATGAATCTCCCAGGCAGAGCACGACCTTGGCATCTTCGTCAGGCGCGGCACTTCTAAAGCCATACCGGTCAGTCGTTACCAAGTGCTTGCGGAATGGAATCTCAGCGTCAGCCCGCAGCTTCCAATGCAGCAGGTGATCCTTCACGAACAGTTTGAGTGAATTCTCGTCCCCGCCGAACTTGATCGCCCGGTAGGCATTCAGCGGCGGGTCGATCAAGCGAACCACGGCTTCAGGGATGCCCCAGAAAACGAAGAACGCCATCGCCAAGGCTGTTAGACGAAACCAGAGCCGCCGTCGCCGAAGCGCCAGGCCGGACTTTGGATCATCGGCAGGGGGGGAATCTGTCGTAGTTGTGATCGATTTGCGCTGACTTACCATAACCTCACTACCGTACCAGATTTTTGACAACACAGCCTGGTCGAACCAGATCCGACAGGGCTGGCCCCAAGTCCCCACGCAGAGTTGTCGTCACGGCACCGTAGGCGTGCGGCCCTCCCCTCCCTGCAAGCACTTACGCCTGTTAGCTTCCAGGCGCATCGGATTCGTTGCCCGAGTCGTCCGGGCGTGTTACGATCCGCCCTCGTTGATCTCGCGGCAACGAATTCTGAGTCTCGAATTGGGGTGCAAGATGAAGCACCCTGCCTCTATTGGAGTTACGTTCGATCCACCATGGCTGAAGAAGATCGGCTCAAGGCAGAACGCGTCAAGAAGCTGGAAAAACTGAGAGAGCTGGGGGTTGACCCATATGGTCAGCGGCTGGAAGACGTCACAGCCGTAGATGTTGCCCGGGATCAAGGCGAAGCCCTGCGCATCGAGGCAGGCGTCATCGCCGAGGATGCCAGGGTACAGGTGGCTGGTCGAATCGTACTCCAGCGGGTGATGGGCAATCTGGTTTTCTTGACCATCCGCGACCGCACCGGCGAAATCCAGTTCGGGTTGTCCAAGAAGAAACTCAAGGAGCATTGGCCGGCTATTAAACTGCTGGATTTGGGTGACATCATCGCTGCCCAAGGCCCGCTGGGTCGCACCAAGACGAATGAGTTGACCGTATGGGCCGACGGTTTTTCGATGCTGTCCAAAGCCATCCAGCCGCCGCCCGAAAAATGGCATGGCTTGACCGACGTAGAGCTCCGCTACCGGATGCGCTATGTTGATCTGTTCGCAAATCCGGATGTTCTCGAAACGTTCAGGCAGCGCAGCCTGATCATACAGGCGGTCCGTGAATACTTGACGGCTAACAGCTACTACGAAGTTGAGACGCCAACCTTGCAGCCCATCTATGGCGGCGCCGCGGCTCGACCTTTTACCACGCATCACAATACGCTGGACATGGAACTATTCCTGCGTATCTCGCCGGAATTGTACCTTAAGCGACTCTTGGTCGGTGGAATGGAGCGGGTCTTCGAGGTTTCCAGAAACTTCCGCAACGAGGGCATTAGCCCACGGCACAATCCCGAGTTCACCATGGTCGAGCTGTACGAAGCTTACGGCGACTACAACGTCATGATGGAGCGGGTCGAGGGTATGGTGCGGACCGCCATCGAAAACCTTGATGGTGAGTTCGAGCGACCTTATGGCGACCTAACCCTAGATTTTTCCCCGCCTTGGACGCGGGCTAAGTATGCCGATCTGCTCAAAGAGCATGCCGGCGTGGAGATGGCTGATAAGGCGGCGGTATTGGCTAAGACCAAGAAAATGGGGATTTACCAGAAACTGAGCTCTAAGATCGGCGAGGGCAAGCACGAGCCAGATCATGACGTGTTGGTCAACGAACTGTTCGAGGAAACGGTCGAGCACAATCTGATTCAGCCCACCTTCGTCTACGACTACCCAGCTTCAATCTGCCCGCTCACCAAGCGGCATCCGGATGATCCGTCGATCGCACTTCGTTTTGAAGCGTTTGTGGCTGGCATGGAGTTGGGCAATGCCTATACCGAGTTGAACGACCCAGCCGTCCAGGAAGAGAATTTCCGCCGACAGGTGGCCGGCGAAGGCGACGAGACCATGGCGGTTATGGACGACGACTACGTCAATGCCCTGGAATACGGCATGCCGCCGGCTGGGGGACTGGGCGTAGGCATCGATCGCATGGTCATGCTGCTCACCAACAACCAATCCATCCGCGACG
>JAJDDP010000012.1 GCA_029260235.1 Phycisphaerae bacterium
CGTAATCGATGACCAGATGGCTGGGGCTGACTTGGCGCTGACGACCTATCCCCGAGAACAAAACCCCAGCCTGCTGGCGGCGGCAGACCTGGTGCTGGTGGCTTCGGGGACAGCCACCCTTGAGGTCGCGTTTTACGGCAAGCCCATGATCGTGATGTACAACGGTAGTCGCCTGCTCTATCAACTGGTTGGGCGTTGGCTGCTCAAGACGCCCCATCTCTCTCTGGTCAACATCTTAGCCCGCAAAGAACTAGTGCCCGAGTTCATGCCCTATTACACCTCGACAAAGCCCATCGCCGATAAGGCGATCGACCTGCTGTCGAGTCCCGAATCGTTGGCATCCATGTCGGCTGAGTTGACCGATCTAATCACACCGCTCAAGAAGACCGGCGCATCTGAGAAGACCGCCCGCATGCTGCTCGACATGATGGACTAGCCGTACTTGCCAAGGCGTCGAGGCGCTCAGGTTTTTGAAGGATGTTGGGGCGACTGCTGGCCAGGCATGCCCCAGGCTTGGAGCATGCTGGCTACTAGCTCCATGGGTAAACCCACTACGTTGGTGAAGCTGCCCTCGATGCGCTCGACAAAGGCGTCCGCCCGATCTTGAATGCCGTAGGCACCTGCTTTGCCTGTCCATTCGCCTGAATCGAGATAGCGGTCCAGCGTTTCTTCGGAGAGCTGGCGCATCCAAACGGTGGTCACGTCGTGGGCAATCATGCGCCGACCGCTCTTGGCGCTGAGCAGTGTTACGCCCGTAATCACCTCTTGCGGCTTGCCCGCTAGTGCCGCCAAGATTCGGTGGGCGTCGCGGCGGTCGATGGGCTTGCCGAATACTTGGCCGTCGCAGGAGACGATGGTGTCGGCTGCCAGAATTGCTTCTGACTCGATGAGTGGAGCGATACTGCGGGCTTTGAAGTAGCTTAGCGCCTCAGCCTGCTGAACGGCAGGCACGTCCGCGCCCATGGTTTCAGGTTCAGAGATGGGTGGTTCAATCACCCGGAACCGATACCCGGCCTCAGTCAGCAGCTGGCTGCGACGCGGGCTGCTTGATGCCAGGATCAGCTCGACCTGATTCGTTTCGGGATTGTCCATCATCACGTTCCGGTAGCCCACAGGAAGCTCGACTGCCAACCTCTCTAATGAGACACTTTTTGGGGCCAACATACAAGACCACTCCACTGATTCTTCTCCCGCTTGCATGTACGCCCACCAGGTCGCAAGGACTCGGCCTACTCCTGAAAGAGCTTGATTTGACCACGAACAGCCCTTTGGCGAGGATATCTTGGCAGTCCGCCCCATCCAGCGCGTGGACGACCGGCGCTGAGAAATCTGTTCGCACAAGATCCCACTGAGTCAGGGCTGCCGTCTCCGGAGAGGCTGCCGGCAGTAGCGTCGCCCCGCAATGATTCGCATAGACGCGGTCAACCCGAAGCCGTCCGTCCTGCCCATTGGCTAGCCGGACCGCCAAGTCGTCGCCCTTGCGGATGCCATCCAGGGCGCCCAACGAAACCAAGGCGTACACACCCTCAGCCCGGAACACCACGCCCCGCCTCAGGGAGACTGAATCCGCCGGCGATCGGGCAACGGCTAAGTCGCCGGCTGTCACGCTTCGAGGGGACATGGATTTGAAGATCCCAGCCTGAACACTACCGCCGTCCAAGCTGATGACTTGGACAAAGGCGGCGTATGCTCCCTCGTGGTGGATATCAAACCGATCACCAAGGGCCGGGGCTTCGCTTCCATCCGGTTGCAGGATTACGACTTGGCCATCTGCCCCATCGATGACCTTGGTGACCTTTGCCGTCGTGGGTCCACCGATGCTAGCTTGATCACCGAATCGATAGCACGGCATCCAGTGGTCGGCCCAATCGGCAACATGTTGATGTACGATGATCGCAATACCCTGATCGGGAAGCTGCCGATCCAGCCAATCTAGGTGTATGACCGCATGATTCGGATCGCCCGCGCCAATGACTCCGATCCCCACAATGGCTTCATCGACGACGACCAAGGCTTCGTCGCCTGCTTTGACCAGGGTGACCTTAGCGTCGAGGTGTAGCAACTCGCGAGACGCTTCATCGCAGACGTAGGGGATTTGGTGGAGAGGCAATGAAGCAGGTTGGGGTTCTAAGGCATAGAGGGGCCCGCACATGCCCAGTAGCAGCAGCCCAAAGTGGAACGATTGTAATTGGCTAGGCGGACTCACGGATGCGGAGGCCACGATTGGGCCGCCGCGCGCGTACGAAGCGCCGGGCCCTGTGTTCACTACGCCGGATGATGCGTTCACCTCGACGGCGTCGATAAGCGACCACTCCCCAAAGTGTTAGGCCGTACGCTACTGCCGCTCCAAGGACCCCTACGATCGCACAGCCTACCCAAAGCTCAGCCCCCAGCCCAACAACGAATTCGGCTGCCTTCGCCCAAAAACTCCACTCCAGCATACGGGTAAGAGTCACCGAGTTTGCGGCTGAGGTCATCCGTGCGAGAACGGCGGATCCGTCTGCACCCTCGCCTGTCGGCAGGACACTGGCACCAACACGCCAGCAGAACCAGTAGATCGGAACAAAGGTGAGCGGATTGGTGATCCAAACCAACGGGACGCAGATGGCTTTGTTGGCCCTGAGGATAGCGGAAACGGCCAGGGCGATAACCGTTTGGAACCCCATGGTGGGTGAAAAACCGACAAAAGTGCCCACGGCTGCCCCCAGCGCGATGCGGTGCGGCGTATCGTCAGCGTGCAGGACGCGACCATACAGGAACTTCATAGCTTTGCGGCGGAATCTGGACAAAGGTGCGACGCCTATCCCCGAAACTGGGTCAAAATGCAGTGCAGACAGCCCCCGTCAGTCTAACAAACAAACAATCGCCCGTCTGCGCTAATGTCGGCCAATTCGGGCTGTCCCCTATCGCCAATTCTGTTGCAATCCTCACTCCACCTGCCGGCAGCAGATTATAGCCCTCGGACAGCTTCGAGCACTTCGGCGGTGCTGATTGCGGTCATGCAGCGATGTTGGTGCCGGCACTGGCTTAGACGCCTCAGATAGCACGGCATGCAGGGCCAATCCGCCTTAACAACCCTGCCGCTCCCGCCATAAGGGCCCGTTCGCGCTGGGTTGGTGGGTCCGATTATCGAGACCATAGGCCTGTTCAGCGCTGCTGCGAGATGCATGGGGGCTGAGTCGTGGCAAAGCACCACATCGGCACGTTCCAGCACAGCTATCAGCGTCCGCAGGCTCGTTCGACCGGCCAAGTTCAGCGGAGGTTGATCACCTAAAGCCGCAATGCGATCACAAACGTCGATCTCGTCTTTTCCAGCCAAGAGCAAAGGTCTGAGGCCTTGCTCGTCCCGCAGTTTGTCCGCGACTGCGGCGAACCGCTCCTCGGACCAACGCTTCGTATCCCATCGAGCGCCGGGCAGAATGGCTGCGAAGCGCTCGCCGTCCGCCAACCCAGCTTCGTTCAGCATCTCTGCTGCCTCGCGACGCTCCTCGGTGGTGACGGCTAGGTCAAACGTCACCGGCACTTCGGCGAATCCGAGTATCTTTGCAACCTGATAGTTGCGATCCACCGCATGTGTATCTTGAGCTGAGGCTGGGATTCGGTGCGTGTAGAACAGCCAGGAAAACTCTCGGCCCTTGGCAAACCCGATGCGGACCGCTGCCCCGGTTACCAGCGATAGGAACCCGCTGCGAAACAGGCCCTGCAAATCGATCACCAAGTCGTACGTTCGTCGGCGCAGATTCAGGCAGAAGGCAGCGAAGGCCCGTGCCGACGATGGGCTGCTCAGCATTCGACCGAAGCGGCGACGGTCGAAGAGGACCAGTTCGCTGATGTCGGGATGATGCTCGATCAGCGGCGCGAACCCATCAGCGACCAACCAATCGATCTGGGCTTGGGGATAGCGCTTCCGCAAGCCGTGCAATACGGGAAGGGCATGTACCACATCGCCGAGCGAGCTCGGCTTGATGATCAAGATGCGCTCAAATTGTCGTCGGCTCAGCGACACAAGAATCCTCAGCAAAACCAAGTCAGCGCGTGACGCGCCTGTTCCACAACGTCGATAGCATGCCGCAAGACAGACGGCACCTAGTTTAGCCCAGGGAATCTATCAGATTATCGTCGAATTGGGTTGGGTATATTTTGGACGCCGCAAAGCCAGAGGCAGCATGTCGTGCCCCAAGCAACCAGGCGATCTAACTAGATTCGACCTAATTCCCGGCCTGGGCTGGCTTGATCTGCCGGCGTACAAAGGCGTGGGCGTTCAAGGTTTAGAGGCCAACGCCGAATTCCGCGATCCGCCGAGCAAGACCGATCGCGTGCTCGCAAACAAACGGGCGCTGCCAATAAAATCTTCCTGACACCTTTTAATGTCCAATAAAATCTTCCTGACACCTTTTAATGTCTTGACACCTTTTAATGTCCCAGAGAGAACCGCCAAACCCAGCATCCCCCGTACGCGTTTCGTTGATCAGTCTGCCTCGCCCTTCTCCCTAGCCGGCTCTGCAGAAGCGAAGGCCGTCCCACATTCGGGGCAGCGAGGATGGATTCGCCCCCGCAGATCATATCCACAGTTCCGGCAAACCAGTATCCCATGATCATTCAGGTACTCACGCAAGAACACTCGCATCCACTTGCGATACTGCAGGCACATGAGAGGGATCAAGTGCAGCGGAATCAAGGCGCACAAAATGGCTGCCGCTTTGACGCCTACAATACTCCACTGCCCCAGGCGAGCGCGCGCGACGGTCAATTCAATAAAACCCAGCGTGAGAACAAAGAATCCGATAGCAAGAGAGAAGAATATTTTCCAGGTGCGCGCGCTCTTCAGAGAGGCGTCAAAGCCACGATCACAGATACGATTTTGGTCTTCGGCGAATTCAAGAAAGAATATCTCGCGGGGGCAAATCCAGCGCATCACGAAGTGGCGCTTCCAGCGCAGGATGGAACACCCAAAGATCACAATCGCTGTGGTGATAATCTGGATCAGTGTCCCGGACATATCTAACGCATTCCCATGGCGATGGAAGCTACGGGACAGAAAAAGGTGTCAGGAAGAATTTACGGCCTTCCGTGGGCGGCCTCTTGGTCTGAGCGTCAGATCTAGGCCTAGGCGGTTGGCTATGCGCTGCTTCCATTTTTCTTGACCCATTGGTGTTCCGCGGGCTATCGATTGCTGAACCGCCTTGATTTCCTCATCTTCCATCGCTCCATTTACGCTTGCCGACCAGCCGCGTGGCCTAGCCACCGGCCAAGACTTTGATAGGCTCTTCAATGCCGATTGGCCTCGCCGCCGCACGCTGAGGCTTCCCCAACGCCAGGCCTCGGCACGCTCGGCGAGATGCGCCCGCTTGGCGTTGGCTTCGACGTACCGACAGACGGCGAGGAAGTGGCTGTCTTGCTGGATCGGGAAGCTCTTGAATCGCCCTTGGTAGAGCGGCCCCTCACCGGCTGTGTTGGTGTGGGCATGCCAGCGATGCGTGTGCGTTACCGTGACCCACTGCATCCATGTGGATAGGTTCGTATGGCGAGTCGCTTTGACAACAAGGTGCCAATGATTCGGCATCAGGCACCAAGCCATCAGGTGCGGCGCGTCGGGGCGGGCCAGAGACTCAGCCAATACCGCCTCGAAGGCTAGATAGTCGCCAGCCTTGGCGAACAGCTTCATTCGCATGACCCGTCGATTCAAGACGTGGTAGGCTAGGCCCGGTTCAATGATGCGCGGCGCTCGTCCCATGCCAAAATGCTAAGCAAACGGACTGGAGGTGTCAATAAAATCTTCCTGACACCTTTGAATTCATGACACCTTTGAATTCATTGAACCGGCAGTCCCAAATCTGCCTACGGACAAGACGTCGCAGCGTTACCGAAGCGCGGCTTGACGATCGATGCATCTCCAGTTGAGACGATGTCGTTCTGATCGAAGTCGAACTCAGCCCCTGCGGTCGCTGCATCCTCGC
>JAJDDP010000111.1 GCA_029260235.1 Phycisphaerae bacterium
CCGCGAATCGCTCGGCCTTGGAAGCACGTTCCGCGGGCGATTTCCTGGTGTTTCGCAATGCCGCGTCGTGGGGGCGCCGGACGGATTTCGAAAACGTACTGGTCGCGCTCGGCTGCAATTACGAACAGCGAGATTCCAGCACGATGGCGGACCTCGATTTGTCGCCCTACGGTGTGATCATCATTCCGGGCGCACAGCGTAGCGATTACTACAACGACTACGTCAGCAATGTCGAACGGTTCGACGATTATGTGGCAATAGGCGGCACGTTGGTGTTCGAGTTAAACGGGGCGGAAAACACGTCGATCGTGCTTCCGCGCGGCGTCACCATGGCGTCTCACGGCGCCTTCGAAAACGCGATCCTCGCATCCGACCATCCGATCTTTTTTCCTCTTTCGGGCGAGCGTCTGATTCGGGCAAACTACGCGAGCCACGGTTATCTTCGGGACGTCCCGAGCGACGCACTCATCCTCGCAGTCGAGGCCAACGGAAAAGATACGCTCGCGGACCGGCCTACGTTCATCGAATACCCCCACGGCAAAGGCCGGGTGATCGCAGCCTGCCAATGTTTTCACGATCAGGACGGTTCGGGGCGCGGTCCATTGATGGAATCGGTCATAAGCTATGCCCTGGCCAAATCGTGGGCGGCGGAGAATTGAGCAAGGTCAAAACCCAACTACGCGAAGCCGCCAAGAAATCCGGGCTGAGCATCCGCCAATTGAGTACCCAATCCAATCTGTCCTACTCGATTGTTCACGGTTTCATGGTGAGTGGCTGCGGACTGGCTATGCGTTGTGGTGGCAAGCTGGCCCACCTGTTGGGACTCGAGCTGAGGCCCGCCGAACGAACCCGGAAGGGGGCGAAATAGCCTGGGAACGATCTTCAAGCAAACCTACACCAAGCCCATGCCCGCCGGGGCCGAGCTGTTCAACCGCAAGGGACAACGGTAAGCGCGCTGGGTTGACGCCAGGCGCAAGTACACCGAGCGTACCACCACTGGGCGGGATGGATCGGCGCGGATCATCATTGAGTCTGGGGTTTACGTTACCCGCTGGCGTGACGGTTCGGGCGTAATCCGCAAGCAATCCACCGGCTGCCGATCCGCTGACACCGCAAGGGCCGCCCTGGCGCAGCTCGAGCGCCGGAGCGAACTGGTGCGGGCCGACGTGCTGACCATTGCTGAGGATGCGATAGCCGATCACCAAGGAATGCATATCGGCGAGCATGTAAGCGGGTATCTGGTTGATCTGAGCACGCGAAGAGGCATAGCGGGCAAGCCGAGGCCAAACGCCAAGCACCTGTACAACGTCGAATATCGACTGGCTCTAATCGTCGCCGGTTGTGGGTTCGATCGCCTGCGGGACTTGAACCGCAAGGCACTGGCACTCTGGGCGGATGAGCGCGAAGCCGACAACATGGCTGGGCGGACAGTGGACGTACACGCCCTGAGAACCACCTACGGGACACACCTGAGCAAGGGCGGAGTTGCACCAAGGGCCGCACAAGCTGCACTGAGGCATTCGACGATTGACGTCACGGTGAACGTTTACGCCGATCCGAAGCTACTGGATGTGGCCGGAGCGCTGGTCGTGCCGCCCGATCTTCCTTTGTCCATCAGGAGCCACAATGAGCCATACAGGCCACGCCAGCGGAACTTTCAGCATTCCTATCTTGCCTCCACAGATCATCAGCAATAAAGCAAAGCACCTCTTCATCAATCGGATCCTCCTTACTGTCTGCCCGGAAGGCCCTTCCCGGTGGCACAAGATGACCACATTCAAATGAAGTAGACGCCACGACTCGCCTGGAGGGAACCGCCGTTCTTGTACTCTCTCTGGGGCTGCCAGGGTGGCCAATCTTGCCCAGCCCAAGGCTACCAGATAATGGCCCAAGGTAACTTGCCGATTGCTGGCGCCGCCTGCGACAAGCCACAAGAAGCAGGAATGAGCGGTGGAACCTGGCATTGAACACAGAAGTTGCCTCAGTACAATTCCCGGTTGAATTGCGAGCGGCTTTCAATCGTAGGCCAAATTGGAGACATCGGATTCAGACTCCAGAGCGTGACGAACCAAAACGTGGTTTCGAGTCTCGTTGCTGCAAGACTCGCCGGGCATCACCTGAGATACGATCCTTGAAAAACTCCCGCGGGTGTGTTCTCCTGGTTATTGCTTGGCGGGAGAGTGCAAGTCCGCCAACATCAAGAGGCAGGAGAGGAGTCCGAGATTAAGGGACTAAACCGCTTCCTTCCTCGATTGGAGAATTGCACTTCAATGGCTCGCCCAAGATGAGTGCCCCGCTGCAGAATTCCGAACGAAGGCATGATATCGACTGGCTCAGGGTAATTGCCATCGGATTGCTACTTCTGTTCCATATCACACTTATATTTCAACCCTGGGGAACCTTCATCCAGAGCGATGTGACGAGCGATGTGCTCTTGATTCCTATGGCTGCAATCGTCGTTTGGCGAATCCCAATCCTATTCTTTGTTTCCGGCATGGGCTTCTTCTTTGCCGCTAAGAAGCGGACGTTCGCCCAGCTGTTGCTGGAAAGGTCCCGAAGAATCCTGCTGCCAACAGTTTTCGGTAGTTTCCTAATTGTGCCGATCCATACCCTGATCTACCAGAAGTACCACAGCCAGGAATTCGCCTACGTGCCTGACCTGTGGCATCTGTGGTTCCTTGCGTACATCTATGCCTACGTGGTGTTCTGGGGCTATGCACTCTATTGCCTCCGAGCAGTCGATAACGCGTTTGTGCGGATGTTGAGGAAACTCCTTCGTCGGCCCTATTGCCTCTATCTGTTCATGGTTCCATTCGTTGTCGAGGCGGTGCTACTCGCTCCCGAGTACTTCGGCACTTATGTGGACAATGCCCATGGGTTTTTTGTCGGTGCGCTGGCCTTCCTTGTCGGGTTTCTATTTGCTGCCGTAGGAGATACCTTCTGGAGCGCAGTGGTCAAGACGAGATTTCTGAACGCTGTCATTGCCGTAGCACTGTTCCTAGTCCGGTTGACATTCTTCAATCTTGATCCTCCGCACTATTTGTCGTCCATAGAGTCAATGGCCTGGATTTTCGCGATCTTTGGTTTCGGCTACATGCATCTCAATCGACCGAGCAGGCTCCTGAGCTACTTGAGCCAGGCGGCTTATCCGATCTACATCATTCACATGATATTTCAGTATCTGGCGGCCTTCCTCGTTCTGCCTCTCGGCCTACCCCTTGGGACAAGTTTCCTGCTGATCGTCCTCCTGACATTCGGAGGATGCATTGTCACCTATGACCTCATGATTAGAAGAATCAGACTCGTTCGACCATTGTTTGGTTTGAACTGAGAAGAGTGTCCACGAGTCGTGGGGAAGGTCAAAGAGCACGTCCGTCAAGGACCTTCGTATTCCGCTGGACGTGTTCGGTGAACTCTGGGACCCGCCATCGCCTCGTGCGGTCAATCAGCAACTGGTCAAATCATTCGTCCAAAGGGATAAGGACTCTGGACGGCGAGAATCCACGATCAACAAATACCTCGGTGGTTTCCGACGTATCTGGAATAGCGAATTTCCAAACAATCCGAATCCGTTCAAATCGACGCGGTCAGAGCGTCATGGCGGCGTTCGACGCTTCAAGATACCCTCCCGAAAACGGCACAGAACGACGCCAGAAGAACTATCTGCCTTATTAGAGGCCTGTGATCACCGTTGGAAGCCAATGCTTCTGCTGTCGTACACAGCAGGTCTGCGAGCTGGGGAGGTCTGGAACCTGACATGGACTGACGTTGATCTGGACGCTATGACGGTTTCAGTCAACCCAAAGGACGGCGACGCGTCAACCTGGAAATGGATGCCCAAGGACCATGAGCGACGCACGCTACCGCTAACTTTGGAGGCCAAGCTGGCCCTCATGAGGCTCCCGCGAGTTGGTGGCTGCCCATACATGGTGGTACCCGAACGCCGCTGGACCGACATCCTTAATCACCCTGAAATGGTCGAGAAAGCAGGGTTTACAGTCCTCAACAATTTCCTCCGTCAATACCATGTGCGTTGCCGATGGGCGAAGGTACCGATGGAAGACTTCCACGCACTCAGGAAAACCTGCATCACAAATTGGCTAGAGGCCAACGTGCCGCCACACGAGGTCCAACACTTGGCGGGCCACAGCTCGATTGAAACCACGATGAAGTACTACGCCATGGTGGATCGGGCAGCGATCGACCGTGCTCGCGAGGCATCATCATCCTACACAGAGACCAATGCCACTAACCATGCAAGCTAGGGGCACACTTTGCGGGCACAATTTTAGATTGGGCTTGTTTTCCACATCAAATTGACTCCAATAATTGGTACTGCAGCCTGGAAAATCGCAAGATCCAACGGGACTTAAAACTGTTCGGCTGCACCAACGGTTTCACCAACTTCCGCTGACATGTGCCTTTCTGAGGCTCTAGCGGGCAAAAACCGCCTGGATGGTTTGGGCTACACGGGTGACGATGTGGGCATGGGCTGTGTTCAAGTGTCAAGCACTGACACTAAGCCACCGGTCGGACTCGAACCAACAACCTGCGGTTTACAAAACCGCTGCTCTGCCAATTGAGCTACGGTGGCGAGATTTGGCGATGCGGAATCTACGCGAAATCAGGCTTCTACGCCAGATCTAGGGTGCCCCAAAGGCTGATTCGCCCCCCCCTTCTCCGATCAGCGCCGTTGGACACGAGGCAGGCTGGCCGCTACGATGCTGGCATAAATAGCCGATCAACAGGGCTGCGGAGGATTCCATTCGCTGCCCAGCCAGCCGCCAACGGATCCTAGGCCCACTCAATTGAGGAAACCACCGTGATTGACAACATTGACGCCCACATCGACGAAAACAAGGATCGCTTCATAGGCATGCTTCAGGAATTCCTGCGTATCCCGAGCATCTCGACCGATCCGGACAAGAAATCAGCTATGGCTGACACCGCAAGCTGGGTTCAGGAACGCTTCAACGAATGCGGCCTCGAATCCCAGATCATTGATACGCCAGGCCATCCGGCAGTTCTGGCTGACACCGGGCCTGTCGATGGGAGCAAGGTGACGATTCTGGTTTACGGGCACTATGACGTACAACCCGAAGGCGACCTCTCCCTATGGAAGACAGCCCCTTTTGAGCCGACCGTCCGCAACAACATTCTCTATGCCCGCGGGTCAGCCGACGACAAGGGTCAAGTTCTGACACACATCCTCAGCGCCCTTTGCTGGACCAAGCTGGCTGGGAAGTTGCCGGTGCGAGTGAAGTTTCTGGTTGAAGGCGAAGAGGAAATCGGCTCGCCCAATCTGGTTGGTTTGATCGAGCAGAACCGCGAAGCCCTGGCCTGCGATTATGTGGTCATCTCCGACACGGCTAAGCTCGATGCGGACACACCGGCAATCACCTACGGCACCAAGGGCATGGTCTATAAGGAGATCATTCTGACCGGCCCAACGAACGACCTGCACAGCGGTTCGTTCGGCGGCACCATAGCTAATCCGGGGAACATCCTGGCAAAGATTATCGCCGGCTTGAAGGACGACAACGAGCGGGTAACCATTCCTGGGTTCTACGAAAACGTAGAGAATATTCCCGAAGAAGAAAAAGCATCGATCCACAGCCTGCCGTTCGACGAGGACAAGTATTTGCAGGGCCTAGGCGCCCCGGCTCTAACAGGAGAGGCGAACTTTTCCACCTTAGAACGCCGTTGGGTCAGGCCCACCCTGGACGTCAACGGCGTGTATGGCGGTTATATGGCCGAAGGCTCTTCGACGATCATCCCGGCCCGCGTCGGTGCAAAGATATCCATGCGCATCGTCCCCGATCAAGATCCCAATGTCGTCTCCAAGGCCTTCGACGATGCAGTCCGGGCAGCCTGTCCAGACACCGTCCGTCTGGAAATCTTGAACCACGCCAATGCGGCAGCCTACGTCTGCCCGATCGATTCGCCGGGCATCAAAGCAGGCATCAAGGCCGTCCATGCAGGCTTTGCCAAGAAACCGTACCTGACCCGCGAAGGAGGCTCGCTGCCCATCCTGCCAATGTTCCGCCAGATTCTCGGGGCAGAATCCATCATGCTCGGCTTCTGCGATCCCAACTGCAACGCCCACGGCCCCAACGAGTTCTTCGCCATCAGCGACTTCATCAGCGGGATCAAAACGGCTGCACACTTCCTGGATGAAATGAGCAAGGGGTACCCTCGGTGAGGGGCATCTGTAGAGTTGGGGTTCAGACTGAGCTTGATCGCCACCGCCTAGCCATGAGTGCTCGGCCCTACGACCTCCTTATGGTGCATGCGCCGCTCGGCCTCATCGCTACTCTGTTCGCCGCTTATCCAATCCTGCGTTCTGCGGAGGCCCGCTTCGTCGCAGCCATCGACGGCGCGCCGGCTGCTGCCTTGGTTGCGGCTACTGTTTGACCGGAAACACGAGCGGGCGATGCCCGGAATGCGGGTTGGCCGCAACCTCGGAGCTTTCGTCGTCCTCGAGCTGATTCGTGCGGCAGGACGTGCGCCAGCGTCCGATAAATAGACGCGCGCCTCAATTCTTGGGTCCGATTGTTTGATTGGGTTATCTGGGCTGGAACTTGCAGGCCTGCAACTCAAAATGCCGACACATAATGGGTAGATGGTCCGCTATTGAAGGAGTGCCTATCCCGCAGGATCAGCCACTGACCCCCACCTGGGTTCGGTTTCTTCTCTCCTGCTTGATGGTTGTTCTGTGGGCCGCTACAGTACGCTGTACGCAGTTTGGTTGCCGATGACGCCCTCTGGAGGTGCTCGATGAGCCGACGAATCAGTCTCTTTGCCTCACTGATGCTTGCCCTGGGTTGCTTCATGCCCGTCACGGCGGCCCGTGGAGATTTTGGTGGGGATTTGCTCACCGGGTTGGATTTTGCGGGGTTCCAGTTCAACGGGCAGCAGAACCCGCTCAGCAATGGGCTGGGACTAAGCGCCGCGCAGAACTTCCAGAATACGCTACTTGATTTCGGGGCGTCGGAATTGACCCTGACCGGACCTGTGGCTTTGAGCGTCACCACTGGAAACCGTGGCTTTCGGACTTTCGATTTCAATTTTATTGCCGGTAACGATGCCAACCCCCTGCTCTACTCGTTTGTGTCCGACGTCGGAGGCACGGCTGTTCGGATTGACGGCAGCAGCGTCGTTGACGCGAGCGGCTCTATCAATCAATTCGGTTGGTACGACATGACCTTGGATGTTTCCAGCCGTCAGACGTATTCGAGCACCGGCCGATTCGCCAATTCGGATGGCGACAATATCGATTACGACATTGGTCCTGTCCGTGTTCGCGGCAACATCTTCGCGGACTTATTGGCCAGCCTCACCGACCCCCTCTTCGAAGCTGCCGGCGCTGAAAATTTCTTTGGATCGTTCAGTGGGCGCACGATTGAAGCGAATGCCTTGACCTCGACGGTTTCAGGTACGCGGGCCAAGGCCGCCGCTGGCAAATTCCTCTCGGCAAATGAAATCTCCATGCTCGTGCACATGGCAGCTCAGCCGCAAGCGGTCCCCGGTCCATCCTTCTTCATCGACGCAGATTCGAATCCGTTTGCGGGACGTTCAGACGAGTCGTCAGCACGAAACGCCATCCCCGAACCAGCAACTCTGGCTCTCCTTCTGGCGCCTGCCGCCTTGCTACGACGACGCAATCTACGCTAGCTGGGCAGACCCAGTTCTGTGGGGCAGATCCCTGCCTAGGACGGTTCGGGGAACCTCAGGTGGGGGCTTTGGGGCAACGCCTTGGGTTCAGGCTTTTTGGGCCTCAGTTCGCCGACTTCTGACCACACCCTCTCAGTCATCTTTTCCAACCCGCTGCCGGTGACGGCGCTGATCGGATAAACCGTTTGGCCAATCTGCTCTGCCAATTCAGTCATGGCAGAGTCGTCTCCACATAGGTCCATCTTGTTGATGGCTACGATCTCCAGCTTGGAGGCGAGCAAATCGCTGTAGGCTTTTAGTTCATTGCGAATTGTGCGGTAGGCTTCGATCGGGCTTGGAGAACCCTCTGGCGGATCAATATCCACCAGATGCAGAATGACCCGGGTGCGCTCGATGTGCTTCAGGAATGCGTCGCCCAAGCCGACACCGGTGTGAGCCCCTTCGATGAGGCCTGGCAAGTCTGCCATGACGAACCGGCGGTATCCGGGCAATTCAACGATGCCCAGTTGTGGGTTAAGCGTAGTGAACGGGTAGTCGGCGATCTTGGGCCTCGCCTTGGAGAGCCGGGCAAGTAGTGTGCTCTTGCCGGCGTTGGGCAGACCCACCAAACCGACATCGGCGATCAGCTTCAACTCCAGGCGAAGCCACCGCTCCTCTCCCAACGTGCCCGGTTCGAACTCTCGCGGAGTTTGATTGGTGGAAGTTGCAAAGCGCTTATTGCCCCGCCCCCCCTTGCCGCCGACGGCAATGGCTGTCTCCGTGCCAGGCTCCGCCAAGTCCTTGAGCAGCACGCCGCTCTCTTTGTCGTACACCAGCGTCCCAGGCGGTAGCTTGAGAGCCAGATTATCGGCGCAGCCGCCGGTCATATTCTTCCCTAGGCCGGGCAAACCATTCTTGGCAATCCAGTGATGACGCCCCGTAAAATCGAGCAGCGTATCAACCCCATACGCAGCCTGGAGAATCACATTTCCGCCACTGCCACCGTCTCCGCCATCAGGCCCGCCCTTGGGGAGGTATTTCTCGCGACGGAAACTGACGCAGCCCGAACCACCGTCACCGGCTTTGACGTAAATCTCCGCCTCGTCAATAAACACCTGAATTACTCCATACAAATAAACAAGGAGGACAACCCTCGGCGGATCATCCTCCACTTGCAATGTCGACTATTCAAAACCAAGACCGCCCCCTAGCACCGCATCAACATGCTTGCGCGGACAATCGTCCGAAGGGCTGCGGCAGAGGATTCTTAGTTCTGCTCAGGCTTGATCACGTCCACCTTGCGACCTCGGAAGAAAACAACTCCGTCCGCGAGTGCGAAAAGGGTGTCATCACTTCCCCGGCCCACGTTGTGACCCGGCTTGAACGGCGTACCGCACTGACGCAGGATGATCGTACCGGTAGTCACTTTTTGACCACCATATCGCTTAACTCCACGAAATTGCGGATTGCTGTCGCGTCCGTTTCGGGTGGAGCCTTGTCCCTTTTTATGTGCCACAACCAATACTCCCAAAAACAACGATCCAGGCGCCGCGCGCCTAGATTCTTCCAGACTGATCCCAACGCTCCGCGAAGATCCCCGCGGAAATTGGCTGACTATCTCATCATCCACTCGCGCTTGGCGCGAATTGGAAGGGTCAGGTTACGCGATTCAGGGTCTCCTGGCAACAGATAAGTCACCGCCAGGGTCTTGCGGAGGACAAAAGCGCGTCTGTTCTTATCGGACTCAGCCCGATCAGGGTCGAAGGCTGGGTTGGCCACCCGGGCCATCTCACCGGAAAGACCTGCCACGTAGGCAACAAAACTGCTCGCCTCGGGGTCGAAATCGCGAAAAGCGATCGCTGAGGTCCGTCGATTGTCCTCGCCCTGCCGGAGCGTGCCATAGGCTTGGGACGGTAGAACAAAGAAGGGATACTGCCGCTGATGGCGGGCCTTGATAGCTTCATAGACTTCGGGGTGGATTCCACCGCCGCCCTCGACCACTCGCATCGTATCGGTGACTAGGTCGATGGTAGGCAGGAAATCTACTTCCTGCCCGGTGTTGTTGAGCACCGTGTACAACAGATACCAATAGGTAGTGGGCTGGACGTCGCCAGGAAGCGTCACGCTGATCCGGGCTGGATCGTGAAACTGGAACTCAAGCTGCCAAGATCGCACTGCAGACGCAGGCTTGGGAACCGCAGCTACCAAACCAGTCAGCGAACCCACCAAAACGATGCTAAGTATCGATGCCTTCATGCCCATAGCGTGCGATTCTAGAAGACCCTCTGCGAATGTCAACGTGGCCGAATTCCATGCGCGTCAGGAATGGGGCCACCACCTCGAAAGGCACAAACAAGGCCCCGGGATTCATTCCCGAGGCCTGGTGAGTGCTTGGCGGGGTTCTCACCCCAAAACGGCTTGGCTAGCGCTCGAGCGTATCGGGATCGCGCAAAGGAAGCTCGGTGACCGTCCCGAATGCGTCTAATTTCAAGTCCGCAGCTTTGTCGTGTCCACCACCGCGGATTGCCTTGGCGTCGCCTACAGCCAAGATCACCAGGTTGTCCGAATGTAGGTATTTGCGGGCGACGCGTTGCACGTCGTCGGCAGTCACTTTCTTGACCTTATCTACGACACTCTGCCAGTAACCCGGATCTCTGCCCGTGTATTCGTCTCGGGCGTAGGTCCGCAGGATAGCCATCTTGTTCGGGAACCGTGACGGGAAGTTCTCGGTGATGTAGCTGATTGCTTGATCAAGCTCATCTTGAGCGACCTTCTCATCATGCAGTCGCTTGATCTGCTCGATGACCAACTGAGCTGCATAGGCACAGGAGTTGCTCTTGCTCTGGAAGAAGCAGCGGAAGTCTCCGGGGTAGTAAGTCCCCTGGCCAAAGCCGCTTCCCACGGAATATGCAAGCCCTTCATCCGAACGAACCCTAGCTACCAGGCGCGATTGGAATCCTGAACCGCCGAGAATGTTGTTCATCACCCGCAGGGCGTACTCGTCGGGCGTACCCCGCATGATGCTACGATGCCCCAAGGAAACGCGGCCTTGGTTAACATCGGCTTTGTCAATGAGGTAGACGCCTGGCTTGGGTTCAAAGGTCGGGCCGTCAAACTTCTTGGCAGTCGGCTTGCCCGCAGGCCAATCGGCGAAAGTCTTCTCCAACTTAGCCAACATCTCGTTGCGGTCAAAATCGCCGGCAACCGAGATCATCATGTTGCCCGGATGGAAATACTCGTGATGAAAAGCAATCAGATCATCGCGGGTAATGGCCTGGAGGCTGGCTGAGCTGGGGTAGCTATTCATGAAGTGCTCGTTGCCGTACATCAAGAAATCCCACTCGATACCTTCGATCGAACCGGTGGAGTCATTGCGCCGCTTGATGTCTTGCAATCTGCGTTCGGTGGCTAGGCGAATCCGCTCTTCGTCAAAACGCGGGTAGCGCAGGACATCCATCAAGATGGTCAGCGATTCGTCTACGTCTTTTGCCAAGCAGGAGAGCGAAGCTCGGCCGGCTGTGTCACTCACACCGGTGCGGATGGAAGCTGCCAGGAAATCGAGCTGCTCGTCCAATTCGGCTGGGGCGACATTCTGGGTGCCACCGTCGCGGATCATCTCTCCAGCTAGGCCTGCCAATCCCTCTTTGCCCGGAGGGTCGAACGCCCCACCGGTACGAACCGTAATGGCTAGGTCAAAGGTGGGTAGCTCGCGATCTTCAGCAATGTAGACAACGATGCCGTTGGACAACACCTCGCGAAACTCGGCTGCGGGCGGAACTTGATAGTTCAGTTCGGGGAACTTCAAGTCCTTGGGGTGAGCCGCCAGCGGGGCATCAGCATTAACCGTTGTCGCCGTCACGCAAAAAGCCAACATCACGACAATTGTAGATTTCAGGTAGTTCATTAGTTGGACTCCTTATCGCCCTTGGCCTCGAGTTCGGCGATGCGTGCTTTGATCAACTTAACCATGTACTCAGCCATCGGCTTTTGCTCTTCTGGCATCTGCTCTGAATTCAGACTTTGCTCCATGCGTTGAAGCATCATGCCCAGTTTCGCCCCATCCTCAGCCGATGTGAATTGCTTGGCCATCCCCTTGATCATTTCGTGACTTTCTTCGGGCATGTCCGCCAGCAGCTGAGCCAACTCTGGATCGACGTCAGACTTGGTACCCGCCTTGGTCGTGTAGATGGCCACCGTTCGGGTCGTAGGATCGAGGTACTCTGCGATCACCCGCCGAACGTCGTCGGCCGTCACCGCCAACATCCGTTTGGGTGATTCGTTGATGTACGACCAATCGAACCAGGTGTCGAACATTCCCAGCTGGAACATCAGACCAAAATTGCTCTTCAACCGACGAACGGATCCAGCCAATACCTGGTTCTTAACTTTTTGGATTTCGCGGTCGCTGATCTCGCCCTCAGCCAACTTGGCCAATTCTTCGAGGAGAAGCTTTTCGACCCGTTCCGGTGTGGAACCGTCTTTGACGATGGCTGTAATCTCGAAATGGCCCGCATACTTTCGAGCTTCGTTGCCCGCGAAAGGTTGACCGCTGGATACATCCTCATCCGTTACCAGCCGCTTATACAGACGACCGGTCTTGCCGGAGAGCAGCTGAGAGACCATGTCCAGGGCTGCTTCGTCCGAATGGCCCATGGCTACGCCGCGGAATCGAATGCGGACACGCGGATTGGTCTCCGCTTCTGCGTAAAATCGGCGTTCGGCTATTGGCTTGGGCTCCTCCGTGACTACCAAGGGCCTTGGGAAAGTGCTCGCGGGAAGAGAACCGAAGTAGCGCTTGGCCATCTCGATGGTCTTGTCGGGATCAAAGTCGCCGACCAACACCATGCGACAGCGGTTAGGGGCGTAGAATTTCTTGTAGAATTCGAGACAATCAGCCCGGGTGATCGACTCAACCTCAGATGCCCAGCCCAGAACTGGAATGCCATACGGATGGGCCTGCCAGAATAAGGCTTCGAAGGCTTCATCGAACTTGCCGGTCGGCGTGCTCTCGGTGCGCAGGCGTCGCTCCTCACGGACGTTGTCCCGCTCGACGTAGAACTCCCGCATTACCCCGTTGACCATGCGGTCCGACTCAAGCCACATAAACAGCTCTAGCTTGTTCGACGGAAGCTGCACGAAATACATGGTGATGTCTTCAGCGGTCCCCGCATTTAACATCGCCCCGCCGTTCGAGGAATAGAGGTTGGCCAACTCGTTGTTGACGATGTACTCGCGCTGGGCTTCGATCAGTCCGTCATACCGCTTCTTCATCTCAGCGTACTTGGGTGTCCATTGCTCTGGATCAAGCACGTCGGTCATTTGGCCATGACGCTTCCTCAGCCGCATGTGGTCCATCTCTACATCCATCTGGGACCGAAGCTCATCCTGCTGGGCCAAGAATGTGCGTTCTGCTTCATAGTTGGTCGTGCCGACGGTTCGGGTACCCTTGAACAGCATGTGCTCGAACAAGTGGGCGATGCCGCTCTGCCCGCGCGGATCGTCAATCGAGCCAACATCAAAGAACATACCGCAGGCTACGGTGGGCTGTTCGTGCCGCTCGACCATGATGAGCTCTAGCCCGTTGTCGAAGGTCTCCACCCTCGGCTGGACGCCCTGCCCAAATGAGGGGGCGACCGCTAGCACCCCTACAACCAATGCAGCGGCGGCGACGCCCATGCGTCTACGAAGTCTCTTCATCACTACTCTCCTAATGAACGTAAATCCGTGCCGAGTCAGACCGACAACACCCACCCCCAAAAGCGACCCGCAGGGGCGAATCAATGTAGGGTGGACCGAGCACGGGTGCAAGTTTCTACCCCGGGTTGGGCTGCCAAATCTTGTACAGCCCCCGCCTGAAATGCAACACGACTTTAGGATCCGCCGCCGGCCGATGCCGGGGCTGCCTTGCCTCTCAGGTGGGTGTTGAGGAATGTGACGTACGCGTCGGATGCTGCAATTCTGTTGGCTTTCTTGCGAAATCCATGCCCTTCGTCAGGGAAGAGGACATACTCCACCGGCGTGCCATTTTGGCGGGCGGCCTCAACGAGTTCGTCGCTCTCAGCCTGGAGGACGCGCGGGTCGTTGGCACCCTGCACAACCAGCAGCGGCTTGACGATATTCGAGGCGTGAAACAGCGGCGACTTGGCCCGCAGTTTGTCTTCATCGGTGGAGGGGTCACCCATTTCGGCGAAGAGCGCATCTCGAAAATCGGCCCACCATGGCGGAATGCTCTTCAGCGTCCGCAGCCAGTTGGTTACGCCAAAAATGTTGACTCCCACGTCGAATGCCTCAGGCTCGAACGCCAAAGCCGCAGCCACCATGTACCCGCCGTAGCTGCCCCCGATGATGCCGATGTGTTCAGCGTCTACCCAATCCAGCTCTTCGAGATACCTTCGGCCCCAGATGCAATCCTTGAGATCAACATCGCCGTGTTTCTGGTCGTCCAAGTGAAAGAAGGTTTTTCCATAACCGCTCGACCCCCGATTGTTGACCGCCAACACCGCGTAGCCGTGGTTCACCAAGTGCTGAATGGTTGGATTGTAGCCGTGTCGAGATTGACCGCCGGGGCCTCCATGCACCCATACCAGGGCCGGAACCTTGCTATCTTTGGATGCAGCCCAAGGACGGTAGATGATCGCCGGTATCTTTCGTCGGTCGAAACTCCGGTACCTAACGACATGCCCAGCCGCCAAATCGTGGGCATTGATCGCAGGACTTAGCGTATCACTGAGTTGACGTGGGTCTTGCTGGCCAATGGTCATGGCGTACAGATTCGAGGGAGAGGTGTCCCCGTTGATGTAGAACGCCATTTTCTCTTCAGAAGGAGCGATTGAGACACCGCGAATGTCACCGGCAAGCAGTTGCGGCATCTGAACTTTACGTCCGGACTCCGTGTCTATGATGGTGACCTTGGTCCGGGCATCCTGGTTGATGGCGCTGACCCTAAATCTTCCGTCTTCTGAAAAGGAGACGTAGCTGACATCCCATCTGTCCTTGATCTGTCGCCGATGTTTCCCCGACTCCATGTCGTACGCCCAAGCCTGGTTAAATTCGCCGTGGGCGTTGGTGCCGTAATAGAGTTCGTTGCTGTCAGGCGTGAAGGTGTAGACGCGGTGACTAACATCGCCATCGTGCTGGGTCACCAGCCTCGGCGCTTGACCTGCGTCGCTTGAATCCCAAAGGTAAATGTCGCTGTCGGCGTTGGTGCGCGACCTGGTCAATGCTACCCATCGCCCGTCTTCGCTCACGTCCGACACATCCCACGTTTCGGTATTCTCGAACACCATTTCCCGCGCGTAGCCATCGGTTGCGTAGCGATAGAGATCCATGGCCTGGGGGTCGCGTTCATTGGTCAGCACCCAGAAGGACTGCTTGTCACCGCTCCATCCTGCGAAGCTCGCCTTGGCGTCGGCGGCCGGGGTCAAGTCTTGGGCCTCACCGTCGGGCGAGCGGACGAAGAGGTGGTTCAACTCGTTGCCGCCCTTGTCAGCCGAATACAGAATGCGGTCATCACGAGGAAACCAGCTGACCGCAAAAATAGATTCAGTCGTCGAGTCGGTCAGTTGGGTCGGCGCCCCACCGTCGATGGGCTGGCTGTATAGGTTGAAGACGCCGCTGGCATCGCTGGCGAAGAGGATCTTGCCCTCGTCGGCTGAGAAGGATGCGCCTGCCATGGACGTGGTGTCGAAGAAGGTAGCTGCATCGTAGGATTTCACCTGCCTGGCAGGGCCGGCGGCAGGGTCTTGCATCTGACTGCACCCGCAGACACAAGCCACGGATAAACAGGCAAGCGACGCGGTTGCAAATTTGGCATGATGTCTCATGTGGGCGATTCTCCTCAGGCAGAATGACAGGGTAGGCCTAGACAATCCGGCAGGCCTGGGGAACCTTACGGGCGACGCTGCCAACTCGCAAGAATCGACGTGCTGATTCCAGTGCGAGTGCAATTATCGGGCGGTGCAGATCGGCTACGGCGCGTGTTCGTATGGGAAAATATGTGTGGACGTCTGCTTTGATTCGACAGTCACAGCCGACTACCATTATGAGGCGTGACGCGATCACCCTGTCGCTGCCTCGGGAAGCGGATTCGTTTTGAGCAAATGCGTGAGGAGTATGGCTATGCCCCGCCGATCAATGCGTAACCGGACCGACGCGTTCACCCTGATCGAGCTGCTCACCGTGGTGGCTATCATCAGTTTGCTGATTTCGATTCTAATGCCCTCCCTGAGTCGGGCACGCGACCAAGCCAAGAGCGTCCATTGCCTCGCCCGGCTCAAGGAATTCGGCAATGCCATCGCCGCCTACGAAAACGTTTACAACGATCAACTGCCGCCGGCGATGTGGGTACGAACCAACATGGTAAACGGCGACGAAGTTGTGCTGGGCAACTACAGTTGGGCCGAGATATTGTGGGCGTATATCTACAAGGAAACACTGTACTACGAAGAGTACTTGCCGGTCCTGCGTAACACCCATCCAGAGCGCTTTGAGGAATATTTCATTTGCAAAGCTGCCTCTAAGCGCGGCACAAGCTCCGGACATTACCGCGTATATCTACCGGCATGGTCAGCCGCCAGTTACACGGTAGGCCCGGACGGCAAGATGCCCGCTGACAGCCGCGGCGATCCGTGGGCCTCGATCAGTAGATCATCGATTCGTCCGCGCCTACCGATCATGGGCGACGCCAACCAAGACTCCGCAGCCGGCCACCCCTGCCAGGATCCTAGCCTGATGACCAGCTTCATCGACGCAGGCCAGGCCAACGAAGCAGGCCTAACCGGCAGAGACGGCAACAGGTTCAGCGATCGCCACTACGGCGGCACCAATTACCTCTACGGCGACCTGCATGCCAAGTGGGACACCAAACTCCGCGAACGACTAGCCGTAGATTGGGACTTTAACGGCGTGGAAGATATCGAAATCTCATCCGAGTAGCTCGATTATCTGGTGCCCCACGCTTGAGCGCAGCGGAAGAATTGGGAGACAAGCCAAGTCAAATCGACCCTAGCTTATGGCCAGCGGCGCATCAACTTCTAGTTGTTGATCGCTGCATGATGTAGCCAGTGCAGCATCGGCTGTGCAATCAGGAATTGGCCACCGACACCCTTCGGCGAATCACTACGCCGCCGGCAGTCAGCACGAGTAGCCCCATGATCATCATGCCCCATTGTGAGACTGTGGGGATAGGAGGCACATCCACCGTGACAGATCCCACCATCCCGAAGGTGCCATGGGGGTGACAGTGGTAATCGTACACGTTGCCCGGCACTGGGTTCAGATCAACGAATGCCTGATCGAAGAGCACCTCGAACGTGGTGGGGACGTTGGCAGGTGCCCCGGAGAAGAATACGCTGTTGTCAGCTGCACCGGGGAGGCCATACCCCACGTTGTGGCCGTTGCTGTCCCAAGTCCAACGCACCGTGTCGCCCAACTGGATAGAGACGTCGGCGGGGCTAAACACAATACTGCCGCCTGGTCCTACGGTGACGTCAATTATTGCGGCGCTGACTTGTTGGGTGGCCAAGGCCATGCCGATCAGGCCCATGCAAACTTTCGTACCAAAGAATTTGGTGGTCATTGTTTCTTTTCCCCTTAGCAATAGCTCTATGGATGGTCAGACCGGCGACACCCGCCTCAGCCTCAGTTCCTTGATGTCTGGCTCAGCTCAATCTATTGCAGAGAAAGTGCAAATCCTGGCCCATCACTGCCGGCAGCGTCCGTCGCAGCGTTTTTGATTACTGCTTTGATTGCTGCTGGGGCTTTCATTGTCGCCGAAATTGGCTCGACGTTGCCTTTTTACCCCTTTGAGCATACAACCAGCGCCCTTTGAACAACGACGGCCAATCTCCTGGAGGACGTACTCGTGGCAGTGGAATACAACAAGCGGACGCATCGTAACGGTGAGCTTCGGGCTTTAGACGCCGGCCAAGACGTGTTGCTGGTGGGCTGGGTCAATTCTTACCGCGACCATGGGGGCATGGTCTTCATCGACCTGCGCGACGCTGACGGCCTGACCCAGATCAAATTCAATCCTGATACCGACCCCACCTCGCACAAGATCGCCCGCGACCTGCGTAATGAGGACGTCATCGCCATCAAGGGCGACGTGTCGCTTCGTGGATCCAATGTCAACCCCAAGCTGCCCACCGGGGAAATAGAAGTCAACGGACATGATATCGACCTGCTTTCCAAATCCAAGACACCGCCGGTGGGCATCGAAGAGATGGCTGACGCCAGCGAGGAATTGCGACTTCGGCACCGTTACCTCGATCTGCGCAGGACTGCGATGCAGGACATCTTCCGCCTGCGGCACCGCGTTACCCGGGCTATCCGGAACTTCTTTGACGAGAACGATTTCATCGAAATCGAAACGCCGTTCATGACCAAATCGACGCCCGAAGGCGCCCGCGATTATCTGGTGCCCTCGCGCGTGCAACCGGGGACATTCTATGCCCTGCCCCAGTCGCCACAGATCTTCAAGCAGTTGTTCATGGTGGCTGGGTTTGACAGGTATGCCCAGATTGTGCGCTGCTTCCGGGACGAAGACCTCCGGGCTGACCGCCAACCAGAGTTTACTCAGTTGGATATGGAAATGTCCTTCGTCCAGGCTGACGACGTGATGGAGATGGTTGAGGGCTGTGTGGTCAAGATCTTCAAGGAAGGCCTCGGCATCGACGTTCCCCGCCCCTTCCCGCGCATCGGTGAGGCTGAGGCGATGGACCGCTTCGGAATCGATCGGCCTGACACGCGCTTCGGGTTAGAGCTGCAAGACATCACCGAAGCGCTCAAGGGAACTGATTTCCGGGTTTTCAAGGACGCCATCGAAGCCGAAGGCCACGTCAAGTGCCTCGTGGTGCCCGGTGGAGAATCGTTGACTCGCAAGATTACCGACGGGCTGACTGAAGAGGTCAAGGGGATCGGAGCCGGCGGACTTCCAGTGACAAAGGTTGTCAGCAAGGACGGCGCAACCGAGTTCGCCACCGGCATCGCCAAATTCATTCAGCCGCTATGCGGAGCGCTCTGCGAAGCTGTCGGGGCAAAGCCAGGCGATGCAATCTTCTTTGCAGCCGGCACCCATGCCGATGTGAGTAAGTACTTGCACTTTGCCCGCACGCGGTTGGCTCAGATCATGGAATTGATCCCCAAGGATCAATGGAACCTACTCTGGGTTGTGGATTTCCCACTGTTTGTGTGGGACGAAGAAGAACAGCGCTTCTTCAGCACGCATCATCCCTTCACCGCTCCGCTCGATGAGGACGTCGAACTCTGGGACACGGATCCGGGCAAGGTACGCGCCAAAGCCTACGACTTAGTGCTCAACGGCACCGAGATGGCTGGGGGCAGCATTCGTATCCATCAAGAGGAAGTACAAAAGAAGGTATTTACGACCTTGGGCATTGGCGAAGAAGAAGCCAGA
>JAJDDP010000112.1 GCA_029260235.1 Phycisphaerae bacterium
GTGGAGATCTCAACGGCGACGGCTACAACGAAATCATTGTCGGGGCACCCAGTGCTCGCGGGGCCCTGCCTCCATTTGGAGGGCAATTCGGCGGAGAGGCCTATGTGATCTTTGGGGGCGACATCGTGGGGGCGGGCGGGCTGATCGAACGGGCTGACCTGGACGGAGCGGGCGGATTCTTGATTCAAGGGGAGCTCGTTTGGGGCAACCTAGGTACCAGCTGCGCCGCAGCCGGCGACGTGAACGCCGATGGCTACGACGACCTAATCGTAGGAAACCCAGGGCCTGGCCCGGACTTGGATCGCTCTGGGTTTGCATACGTTTTCTTCGGCGGCCCCGACATCGGGCAAAGTGGAATCTTGCTGCCTTCGCAGCTCAATGGCAGCAACGGGTTTGCGATCAACGGATTGACGGGTTTCGACGGCACCGGACGCCGGCTTAGCGGAGGTGGCGATGTCAACGGCGATGGGGTGGACGACTTGATCGTCCAAGCCGACCACGAAGTCTACGTCATTTTCGGCAGTCCTTCATTGGGGGCGGGTGGCCAATTCGATCCAGCATCGCTGGACGGCTCGAACGGTTTCGTAGTCCGGACCAACTTTGGCTCAGCCTTGTTCTTCAACGACGTATCCGTTGCCGGCGACCTCAACGCCGACGGAATCGACGACGTGATCATTGGCAGTGCAGGGGCAAGCGGGGGACGCGGCGAAGCCTATGTCATCTTCGGGAGGAGCTCTCCGCTCGACTGCAACGGAAATAGCCTGACCGATGTCTGCGAGATTGCCCAAGGATTGGCTGCGGACTGCAATGACAACGGCATTCCCGATGAATGCCTAAACATCGAAATGGACTGCAATACCAACGGCACTCCCGATGCCTGTGACGTCGCCTCAAACGGCCTGCCCGATTGCAACAGCAACGGCGTGCCCGACCTCTGCCAAGACCAAGAGGCTGATTGCAACAATAATGGGGCACCCGACCAATGTGACATCGCCGAAGGAACCAGCACCGATTGCAATGGCAACGGCGTCCCTGACGAGTGCAACAGCCTGGAATTCGATTGCAACAACAACGGCGTCCCTGATCCTTGTGATGTCCAAAACGGACCAAGCAGCGATTGCAACGCCAATGGCATCCCCGATGAGTGCATCGCGTTAGAATTCGATTGCAACAACAATGGCATTCCAGACGCCTGCGACATCACTTCGGGCCTGCTGCCGGATTGCAATACCAATGGCTGGCCGGATGGATGCGAAATAGCCCGTGGTAGCATCTCGGATTGCAACACCAACGGCGTTCCCGACGCCTGTGACATCAGCGCGGGCGCCAGTTCGGACTGCAATACCAACGGTATCGCCGACGACTGCGAAGAGGGTTGGGCCGCCGACTGCAATTCAAATGGCGTGTCCGATCTCTGCGACGTAGCTGAGGGTAATGGGCACGATTTCAACGACAACGCTGTGCTCGATGAGTGCGAACCCAATCGCAACATCCGCGTGCGGCTGGGAGACGGCTGCAGTGAAGAACCGACCGGTGAGTTCGACGACCCCTTCTGCTCGATCCAGCAGGCCATCTTCAACAGCATCCCCGGCGATGAAATTGTCCTGGACACCGGTGTGTACACCGGGCAAAGGAATATGAACTTCTTTGGCCGATCAATCACCATCCGTTGTGCGGACGGACCCGCTGGCGGGCCTGGACAGTGCATCATCGACCTGGAACATGCGGGCCGGGCGTTCTCGCTGGCCAATGAGGAAGACGCTGACGCAGTCATCGAGGGGTTGATCATCATCAACGGCAGCGCCTCGCAGGGAGGAGCCATCTTCTGTGAGGAGAGTAATCCTACCATTCGTAATTGCATCATCACTGATTGCACCGCCCTGATCGGCGGAGCTGTCTATTGCCTCAACGGAAGTGCGACGCTGGAAAACTCTATCATCGCCCGCAACTCGGCAGAATTGGGTGGCGGCTTCTTCGTCCTGAGCGAGGCTGCCTCAGTACGTCACTGTACATTTGTCGAAAACCTAGCCATTCAAGGCGGGGCGGTCGCCTGCCTGGGGACCGCGCTGGCTGTAGACCAGACCATTCTCTGGGAAAACTCAGCTACCCAGGGGCCAAGCATCTTTGCTTTCGAGTCGCCTCCTGCATCCGCGATTGTGGTTCGATACTGCGACGTCCAAGGGGGACAAAGTTCGATTTCACTCGACGCTGGTTCAACGCTGATCTTTGGCGATACCAATCTCGATGCTGATCCGCGATTCGCCGATTTGGCAGCTGGGGATTACCAGCTGCGGCGACGTTCACCCTGCCTGGGGTCGGGTGATCCTGCCTTCATACCCCAAGCGGATGAACGAGACGTCCACGGCGATGATCGCGTGATCGGAACGGTGGTCGACATCGGTGCCGATGAATTCTTGCCTCATCTTGAGACGCCAAGTCCTCCCGGCCCGCTGCCCAGCGGACGTCCATCGGCCGAAGCTGGTTCCGGAGGATAACGGCCGGTCGCTTCAGGCAACGCCTATGCGTCGCTGCACAGCGGCTTCTGCGAGCTTATCGCCTGTGGCATTCTTCCCTGGTCATGTGCCTATCTTGGCTTAGGAACACTGTCACGCTAAACTAGTCAGCGGTAGGTTCCGGTGGGCTGACAGGAAGACGCCTGATGAAACGGCAATCACATCAAGAAAATGGCTTTACGCTCATCGAGTTGCTGGTGGTGATCAGTATCATCGCCCTGTTGCTCTCGATCCTGCTGCCCAGCATGTCTCGGGCGAAGGCCCAAGGGCGGACGGTGCTCTGCCTTAGCCATCTGCAACAGCTTAGCAATGCCATGCACCTGTACACCAACCAAAACCTCGACTATGTGCCTCAGGTCTATGGCGGTCCGGTTGGTTGGCTAGCCAAGCGTGGCGCCCTTTACCGCATGACGGTTGAGTCGGGCATGTTGGCGGATACCGACGAATACCCAGACCTGTTGGTCTGCCCCGACACCCAACCAAGGGGCGCTCTTAGCTATGCCCTCAATGCAGTCGTGTTCGGCTACGAAACGCAGAATCTTGGCCCCGATGGCAGACCCAAGGACGAGGGGACGGGCGATACTGCGCCGGACGACTCTGATGAAGACAATCCCTTCACCTACGAAATTCCGCCCCTAAAACTCTCTCGGGTCAAGAGTCCCGGGAAGGTCGTCGCGCTGTACGATGTAAATATTGCCTCTTTAGGGCGGGTTTGGAATTCCAGCTTGCACACCGACGAATCCGATCTCTCCGATCAATTCACGGGCAACGGCATGCTGGGCACAGCCAGGCCCAATCCGGCTGGCTTTATGTGGCAAGAATCGTTGGACGAAGATCCCTTCCAGGCGAAGTCGCCCCACGATTCAGGCCACAACATCCTCTTTGTGGATGGCCATGCCAGTACACACAGCCAATGGCAGCCAGGGCTGACGACCCGCCTCACCGGCAGTAACCCCAACGACGACGTGCTGCACTAAGGCGTTGTTGAATGATGTCTTGCTTGCCGAGAAGTCACTCAGGCGCGGGCCCAGCTCACTCATCGCTGGGGCTGCGCCTGTTCGCACAGCTTATTCCTTGCTCATTTTATCCTTGCGGCCAATCACGCCCAGTCTGGGCGGCGTGAGCATTCGCAGCTGCTTGGCAATCTCATCCAATTCTTCGCAGGCCTCAGCAAGATTGTCTTTGGCGATGGGTAATTGGATGGCCACTTCCTTGTCGAACTTATCTGCCAACTCAAACAGTCTCTTAGCCCGAATTTCTTCTTTCCGTTCTTCGAGGAAACTGATTTGGGCTTCGAGTTCAGCTGCTTGCATGGAAGCCTGGGCCAATTCACTGTTGTAAGCGCCCAGGGCATGGCCACCGACCTGCTGGACAACCTCTTTGCGTGCTTGGAGTAACTCGACCCGGGCGTGGGCTAATTGTTCTTGCGCTTCAGAGAACTCCGGTGAGGACGCAACCATCTTGGCCTCATGACGAGCCTTATAGCGAGCTAGGTTCTGTTCGTGTATCTCAACCACTCTTGTTAGCTCATGAAGGATGGCGTCCCCGTCTGCCCTTGCCTCAAGATCCGCCGAAATCTTGGCAACTCGCTGCTCCAACATGGCTTGGCGTATGCGCCGCGTATGGAGTTCCATATCCAGGTGTCGCTTGTCTCGGGCCAACTCGGTCAACTCTTCAGTGATGACTTCAGCAGATAAGTCGGCTCTACCCGATTCTTCCAAGAGTTGCCGTCTTAGTTGTTGAAGCTCTTCTAGGCGGGTCTCAGCCTCAGCGCGGTGGGACTTCATCATATCGAGGCGTTGTGCAGAGTGGCGAAGATTGGCTTCGTGAATCTGGTGAATCGCGCTGTCCAACTGATCGCAGATGGCCAGCATCGCTTGGCGGGCCGGCGTAGTGGGTGCAAATGAATCAGCAAGCGAGATCTCCATCTCTACCACCATCGAAGACTCGAACGGCTCGCCGTGATGCAGGACAGCCATGTCGATGTCCAGCCTGCCTTCTACTAAGGCCAAGTCCGGGTCGGCGTCTCTTGAACTTGCAAAGGCCGCCGAGAGAACTTCTGAACTCTTAGCCATGGAGAATAGAACTTCTTCGTTAAGATGGACGGATCCAGAAGACCAGGAAAGATTTAGCAGGCAGCGTGCCTCGCGTTGGCTGCTGCGCTCCTTTTCAGCCATTTGGGCGGCACATGGCGCTATCGGCATGAGCAGCCAGGTGAAGGCAGGAACCAGAGCGAGAGACTTGAGTATTTGCGACATCATAGCGCACCTCCGTTGTATTGGTTCTGCAGTGCATCCAATCGACTTTTGGCTACATCTGCGTAAGGACTGTTCGGAAAAAGCTCCACTGTGCGGCGATAGGCGAGAATGGAAGAGCGGCGCAAGCCCAGCTCGCGGTCCATGCGGTCAGCTTGAACCACCATGATCAGCGATGCTTCCTCAGCCAAGCGCAGCGCATCTGCGATGGGATTTCTGGTGAGCGACTGAACTCTTGCTCCAGCAGCCACTGTTTTGAACTGTTGGATTCGGGCGGCGAGCAATTCCCGGGCAACAAGGCGGCTGACGGCTACTTCCGTCTCCCAGTGCATTCTCGTCGCTGAGCTTGCTTCCGGCGGAGCGGCGGGTAGTTCGACGACTACGTCGAAACGCTGAGCAGGTTCGAGACTCGGTTGGGATCGCGTCAGCACCAGCGAGATAAGAAGGACAAACACGATGGCAGAGCTGCATCCAGCTGCGGTTCTGACTCGATCACGTCGCTGTTTTCTCGCCTGCACATGCTTAGCCCATTCGAGTGGGTCGGTTGTTATGAGCGGAGCTTGACTCGCTGACTGGTCAGCCCGCTGTAGCAAATCCTTGAGCGGCTGATCAGGCATGGTCGTTCCCCTCATCTGCTAGTTCAATTTGTTCACGCAGCATGCGCCGCGCCCGGCTGAGGCGAACCTCGACCGCATTTTTTTGCATCCCTAGCACCGAGCAGATTTGATCCACCGGCATCTCAGCCAGGTAATGCAGAACGATGACCTCGCGGTACTTGTCAGGCAGGATCATCACCGCTTGGCGAACGGCCTCCATGCGGGGCGATGAGTCGGGCGTGGCGTTGACTGAGGATTGTTCTGCCTTGCCGCGCGCCCAGCCTAGGAATCTATCAACCACTTTTTGGCGCCGGCGTCGTTTGCGGCAGATATTGACGGTGATAGATGTTAGCCACGTACCAATTTGGGCATCGCCGCGAAATCGTTTAAGGTTGGTCAAAGCAGCCATGAATACGTCCTGCACAACGTCGTCCACTTCCGCGGGCCAGCCCAGCAATCGATAGGCGAGCACGGCAATCCTGTGGCGATGGTCCGCGACAAGTCGCTCAAAAACCTCGTGTTCGCCGCCCATGGAGCATCGGTCTCGCTTGGTTCGGCAGGCAATGACGGGTTGCTCCTCGGCTGAACGCGTCGCTGGCTGGCTGCCGATCTTCTTCTGTAAAGGTTAGATCCCAAGGGGTCTTGAATACTTACAGCGATCATCAAGAAAGAATGGCCACCCCTGCCGGAATGTTGATGAGGTGGCTTTGAACGCCGCAAACGTGCCTCGCGTCAGGCTTGGACCCGCTTGATTAGGCTCGGAGGGGCGCCGATTCCGCCGACCAGCAGTTCACCGACGAAGCGCTGGGCGTCTGGCCTAATCAGGCCAACCTTACTGGCGACAAAAGTCATGGTCAGGTCTGCCTCGATCGTCGCATTGGCGGCGACGCCCGTGTTGCAATCAAGACCGGAAGGAACATCGACGGCAAAGACCAAGCTCTTCTTGGCTTGGTTGATCCCCAGAATCAGATCCGCCATCGGTTGGCGGACATCTCCGTTGAAGCCCGTTCCCAGTAAGGCATCCACCACTATGTAGCCGTCATCCAATTGGGATACTGCCTCTTGGGCTGACGCTTGGTCTTCGATCGTCCCAATGGTCAAGCCCATTTTAGCCACGATGTCGTAGTTAATGTGGCAGTCGTGGCTGAGCCGCCCCGGATCACCGGCAAGAAAAATCGAAGAGATGATCTCGTGGTTAGCCAGGTGGCGGGCGATGACAAACCCGTCCCCACCGTTGTTGCCCGGGCCGCAGAAAATAGCGACGCGCTCTGCCTGCTGAGCGCGAATTCGGTAGCGTACTTGCTCTGCGACGGTTCGCCCGGCGTTCTCCATGAGGACCACGCCAGGAATCCCAAGCTCCTCGATAGCTAGTCGATCCACTTCACGAACCTGTTCTCGTGTGAGAATGGCATCCATGACGGTGCATTGTACGCTGCCCAAGGCCAGGCCCCAACCAGTTTTTTGATCGAATTTGGACTATGTCGGCACTTGTGGGCATTGAGCGAACCACCAGCTGTGGAGGCACTCGCGTGGGAAGTCGATAGGCCACTTGACTTGCTCGAGAGCATGATTTCTTTATGATTTGCCTCCGCTGGATCCTTGGCGTGGCAGGAGCTTCTATGAGTATCGTTATCGCAGGCGCGGGCGAAGTTGGCAGACACGCAGCCGAGGTGCTGGTCGGCGATGGCCATAACGTGGTCATGGTTGATTTGTCGGCGGCCAAGTTGCGCGCCCTGGAGGATCGCCTCGATGTGCGCACCTTGCAGGGCAATTGTGCCCATGCTGAGGTGCTCCGCGAAGCCGGAGTCGCCAAGTGCGAGCTGCTGCTGGCTGCTACCGATATCGACGAGATCAACCTCCTGGCTGCCATTGTTGCCAAGGGCATCGGGGCTAAGCGTACGTTGGTGCGTGTTCATCACAGCGCATACTTCTCGGGGAAGGGCCTCGATTATGCCACCCATCTGGGAATCGAGGAACTAATCTGCCCCGAATACCTCACCTCCCAAGCTATCGCCCGGACGCTGCGCAATCCCGGTGCGTTGGCCATCGAGGAGTTTGCCCGCGGTCAAATTGAGATGCAGGAGTTGCCCGTCGATGAGGACGGAGCCGCCATCGGCAAACCGCTCGCCGAGTTGAAACTACCGGCCGGGGTTCGACTTGCCCAGATTCGGCGCAACGAAGCCACCGTCCTGCCTTCGGCCAAAACGACCATTCAGGTGGGTGACGTGGTTACCTTGATCGGTGAACGCAAGACCTTCGAGCAAGGGAGAAAGATCTTTGCAGCTGGCACGTCCAAGCGGAAAACCGTGGTCATCATGGGTGGAACAGCCATGTCCGTCTGGTTGAGCAGGGCCTTGGAGAAGCGGGAATTCTCGGTCAGGCTCTTTGAGAAGGACGCTGAACGAGCGGAGGAACTGTCCAACAAGCTGCCCCATGTTACCGTTATCCGGGCAGACCCTACTGAGCAGGAAGTGCAAGAAGAGGAGCGTATCGGGCACGCCGACGCCTTCGTAGCCGTCACCGCCGACGACGAGCATAACATTCTCTCCGCCGCCCAGGCCAAGAGCTTGGGGGCTAAGATGGCTATTTCCGTTGTCCAACGCACCACATACATGCACCTTTATAGCAGCGTGGGCGTTGATCGGGCGTTTAGCCCCAGGGTGGTTGCTGCGGCTGCAGTGCGAAAGATGCTCGACGTTGGTCCCGTGCGATTGTTGGCTTCCTTGTCCGATGGAGCAGCCGACGTCTACGAGATCAGACCGACTCGAAAATCAATCGCCGTAGGTAAAGAATTAAGGAATCTCAAACTGCCGCCCGAGTGCATGATCGGCGCGATACAGCGAGACGGAACAGTTAAGGTCCCCGGGGCTGATGACACTATCGCCATTGGGGATACGCTGCTATTGATCGGCCCCGATGGCATCGAACGGAAACTCAAGAAAATATTCGCCACCAAGTAGACCGGTTGAGTAGGGCTGCCTACTGGATCTGTCCGAGCAGCTGTTCAACCAGCAGAGCAAGAACCAGTGAACGCCAGAATCATCCTTACCCAACTCGGCGTGTTGTTGATGGTGCTTAGCGGCTCTATCTTGGCCATCGCGTGCTGGTCGGGCATCCAAGCGCTGATGGGAGCTCCGGGCGAGTCGTTGGCATTCCGGGCTTTGGGGTATTCCGCCTTCACCGGAGCGGTGCTAGGCCTTGGACTCTGGCTCGGCAGCAAGAAACCCACCGGCGCCGTTGGACGCAAGGAAGCCCTGCTGTTGGTGGCCGTCAGTTGGTTGCTAGCCGGCGCCCTCTGCGCTTTACCCTACCGATTGTGGGCTGAGTTCGCCGCGGGGCAGGGCGATCACGATCCAGCCTTCGGGTCATACGTCAATTGTTACTTCGAAGCCATGAGCGGGCTAACCACCACCGGCGCCACTGTGCTCACCGACATCGCGTCACTCCCTAGAAGCATGCTGCTCTGGCGTTCGTTGACCCACTGGCTGGGCGGCCTGGGTATCGTCGTGCTGTTTGTGGCTGTGCTGCCGATGCTCGGCGTGGGTGGCAAACGCCTGTTCAAGGTCGAAGCTCCCGGCCCGACATCAGAAGGGGTCAAGCCGCGCATCCAAGAGACGGCCCGCGCCCTTTGGATCATTTACCTGGGCCTCACTTTCGCCGAAATCTTGTTGCTGTGGGTCTTTGGGTTGGACTTGTTTGAGTCGGTCTGCCACACGTTTGCGACCTTGGCGACTGGAGGGTTCAGCACGCGCGGAGGCAGCGTCGGCGAGATAAACTCCTTGTCCGTCGATGTCGTTCTCATCGTATTCATGGTCTTGGCCGGCATCAACTTCGGGCTGTACTACGCGATTTGGCGGGGCCATTGGCGCAACGTTTGGAAAGATCCTGAGCTGAGGGCCTACCTCGGCTTCATGGCGATTGCTTCAGCCGTAATCGTCGGGTTCCTCTGGGACGACATCATTGTCACCTCGGCAGGCCAGCAGGCTGAACCGTCATTTGGATCCGCCCTGCGCCACGGCGTGTTCCAGGTGGTATCTATTCAGACGACAACTGGTTACTGCACCGCCAATTTCGATCTTTGGCCTTTCGTGCCTAAGGCGATACTGCTCGGGCTGATGTTTGTTGGAGGCTGTGGCGGATCGACCGGAGGCGGTATCAAGGTCGCCCGAATCGTCATCATGGCCAAGGTTCTCTGGGCAGAGATTGAACGCGTATTCAGGCCCAATGTCGTCCGCCCCATCCGCATGGGGAAAACCACAATCGACCCTGAGCTCAGGCAGGGGGTAACCGTCTATGTGCTCATCATCCTGATCATCTTTGCGCTGGGCACTTTCGGGTTGATGGTTCTGGAGCGTTCAGCCGGGCTGGATATCACTACGGCTGCTACCGCCTGCGTGGCCACTCTGAACAACATAGGCCCAGGCCTAGCCAGGGTGGGGGCGATCGAGAACTTCGGCTGGTTCTCCGACGGCAGCAAAATCCTGATGAGTTTGCTCATGGCCTTGGGCAGGCTGGAAGTCTACGCCCTGCTCGTGCTCTTCGTACCAACTTTCTGGCGCGGAGAGTGATCAGAAAGAGCAACCCGCGGGCAAACGCCTTGTATTATGCAGTAGTAAGCTGGAGGCTACGACTTGTTGGGACCAGGAATTCACATTTTGATGGTTCTAGGTTTGTGCGTGTTCCAGCCCTCGGGGAACACCACTCAGCCATCAGACGATGCAGCTGCTACGGAACTTTTCGAACTGGTCACAGCTTACTTCAAAGCCCCCAAATCTTCTCAGCGGGCCAAGATTGCATCCCAGATTGCCGAACAGGCCGATAGCGATTTAGACGCGGTGGCTAATGCGGTTGGGCAAGTGCAACTTTGGAGTCCGCAGAAGTCGGGCTTCACCTCGTTTGAACTCAAGACGCGCGGCGAAACAAAGACGCCGGTCGATGTGTTTGTGCCGCGCGACTACGATCCTTCGCAGGCCTATCCCCTCGTGGTGGTCTTGCACGGCCAGGGTGGACGGGGCAGGGGCGTCCTGGGTTACCTTTGGAAGATGCTTGGCCAACACGCCAACAACTTCATCATCGCAGCCCCAACCGGTTACCGCGGCTGCTCGTTCATGGAACCTGAAGACGCAGCGGGTGATCCCCCGGCATTATTGAGTGAACTGGTGAGGCGCTACCATGTGGACCGTGATCGCATCTACTTGGTAGGCTTTTCCATGGGAGGCCATGCCGCCTACATCATGGCCACGCTCCACGGCTGCCATTTTGCTTCGGTAGTGTCAGTGGCCGGCACCCTGGTGCTCCCCTATACACAGCTATGTTCGTTGCTGCTGCCCAACATGCTCAACACACCGGTCATGGCTGTCTGGGGCAAAGAAGATCGTTTCGATGGCGAGGGTAAACCAGCCATCGGCGGTGGGATAGCCGGCGTCAACCGCCGACTTCGCCGGTTGGCCCGCAAGGGCGATCTGCCGTTCACTGCGTTTGAAGTCGAGGAGGCTGGGCATATGGATGTTGAGCCACCCATAGAACCCCTCCTGGGGTTCTTGCAGATGAAGCGCCGGGCCGCCCCCAAGACCATCGTTCACTACTTCCGCTATCCAGAACAAGGCCGAAGCGGATGGCTGCGGCAAATCAAGTTCTTAGGTAGGCCGTGGAATGGGGCGCAACTGAGCGTGATAACCCGACCGGGTGTCGATTTTGACGAGTATGTGGTCGAAGCGGTGCGGAAAAAGCTCGCCTACTTTGGAGGGACCATCGAGGGCCAAGACATCGACTTGCAGATGAGACGCACAGACAAATTGGAACTGCTGCTCAATGACAAGTTGATCGATCTGGACAAACCGATTCACCTGAAGGTCAACGGCAAGATTCGTTTTGAGGACCAAGCAAAGCCGAGCATCAAAACGCTCTTGAAGATCGCCCACCGCGACTGGGATTTCCAGAACCTATACAGCGTGCGGCTCATCGTTGGTCGCAAAGCGCTTGCTCGGCAGGATTGATTTCCGTAAGGGCTTGCGTTGGCCACACCTGCCCAATCATGCGTCGCTGGCTGTTTGCGACCAGTCTTCTTCATACAGCTGATAGGCTGTGGGCGTCATGCCCATATGCTTGTACGTCGCATGGGCTGGGGCGTTCTCGCTCTCCACATAGAGCCGGATCCCACAGACGTTCCCGCGGTCCTTGGCTGCATGCTTGATGTGCGCATAGATGGCAGCGAAGACGCCACGACGACGGACAGCGAGGGTCACATAAACGCTTTGAATCCACCAGAACATGCCATTTCGCCAGTCGCTCCATTCGAAGGTGATCATGGCTTGCCCGACCATCGTGCCATTCAGTTCAGCCACAAAGTAGCGGCCTAGTTGGGGATCAGCGAAGACAGCCTCGACGCCAGCGGCGATCACCCCATCGTCCAAGTGCCTGCCCTCTGATTCGATGGCCATGGCTTGGTTGAATGAAGCAATCGCAGGTCCGTCGCCAGGGATGGCTGAACGGACATGGAACGAATCTGCCAAATCTCCTGTGATCTTAGATGTGTCTTTCATGCTTGGTGTCCTTCCTCCAACGTAGCCCTCGGATTGGCTGGCAAGGGCCGAGAATATAGGGTTTTTTGCTAAGTGCCTACAGATGGCAGCAAATTGGGCTGCCACCACCATCTTCTGACGCTCTTGGGTTGGAAGCTGGGCTTCTGATCAAGTATAATCAGCGATTCGATGATGCCGTTATGGATTCGGCACACCCGGAGCAACCTGGAGGGGAACGATGCACCTGGCAATTGCTAGTCGGAATACGCGCACAGACTACGGAACCAAAGTTGCCGCAGCGCTATTGGCGGTAGGCGTACTTGCGCCGTTTTGCCAAGCCTACGATCCCCTGGCCGGTGATTACTCCAAAGATCAACCGCTGGACATTCGCATTGTCGCATACAACCATAACCGGAATTTCATCGAGGATTCGAACACCGATGCAGCCTTTGACCGCATCCTAGTCGCGCTGAACCCCGACATCATCTGCTTCCAAGAGTTTACCAGTAACACGTCCCAAAACGATGTTGCCAACCGCCTCAACAGCATCTTGCCCACAGGCGGGAGCGGCTGGCAGATTCATTTTGGACTGCTAGGCGGGATTCGGACAGTGCTCGCCTCACGCCATCCCCTGACCATGACCCGCACCGACACCATTCCCGCTTCTTCCACGCGGGGTGTGACCATTGCCTTGGTCGATCTTCCCGATGCCGATTACAGCCTGGATGTCTATCTTCTCGGTGTACATCTAAAATGCTGTGGCAACCCTGGTGGTTCTGAGGATGCCAGCCGGCAAGACAGCGCCGACGCCATGGCCAACTGGATCGGCGATGCCCGCGGCGTGTCCAGGCCTTCCGGCGAAAACATCGCCTTGCCCGCCAATACGCCGATCATCTGCTTGGGTGACTTCAACATGGTGGGCGGTCCCCAGCCGGAAGATACCCTGATCACCGGGAACATTCAGGATGAAGGCACCTACGGTCCTGACGTGCAGGGTGACTGGGATGTTTCTGATATGACCAACCTAGGCCCGGTCGATCCATTTACCGGCGACGACTTCACCTGGCAGGGCAGCCAGAGTTTTGCCCCCAGTGCGTTGGATCGATTCATCTACACCGATAGCGCTGCCACCGTCGCCAACGCTTTCATCCTCAATACCGATACCATGACCTCGGGTGCACTTGCAGCTGCCGGCTTGCAATCAGGAGATACGTTGCCCGAGAACTCTTCCGACCATCTGCCCATCGTCATGGACGTGCGCATGAGCGGGGTTCCCGAATGCACGACACCTGCTGAATGCGACGACGGACTGTTTTGCAACGGGGCTGAGGCCTGCGTAGCTAACACCTGCCAACCGGGTACGCCGCCCATCCTGGACGATGGCGTCGGATGCACAATCGATGGTTGCGATGAAACCAACGACATCGTCACTCACGCACCCGACAACGGCTTGTGCCCCGACAACAGCGTGTTCTGCGATGGCCTCGAATCGTGCGACCTGGTCTTGGACTGCATCTCGAGCGGCACGCCATGCACAGCGGGCACTTGGTGCGACGAAGCCAACATCGCCTGCCCTGCTTTTGGCGGCGGAGATTTTGAGCCGGACGCTGATGTGGATTTGATTGACGTGGCTGCATTCCTGCGCTGCTTCGGCTCGTCGGCAGGGCCGGGCTGCTATGCAGCCAATCTCTTGGGTAACGACGGTATCGTGGGCTTAGATGACTGGTCGGCATGCGTGACAGCCATGACCGGTCCCCAGTGATCGACGTGCTTGGCGTGCCGGGGCCTTAATGCCCATCCTGCTGGGCGGGGGCCGCCTTCTTGATCAACCAGCCATTCCATTCTTGTTGATACGCAGCCGAATTGGCGGCTGTGATCAGGCGGAGGGGTGCATTAAATCGCGGCAAGATCAACGTCTTGCCTTCTAGCGTCGCGGCGCACATTTCGATGGCCCGACTCATGATCTTCTCGTAATCGGCTACGACCACAGTGTCACAATGCCCGGCCTGGATCTGTTCATGTATGCCCGGCAAAGGCCCTGGACGAACCAGGCGCCAGCGGACGGCTACCCCATCTTCGGCGACCAGTTTGGCGACCGGCCAATCACCCAGCGACGCCCAGCCATCCAGTCCCGGGAAACGTTCGGTGGTTTCACCCAGAATATCCTTTAGGTGCAACAGCCGCTCGCTGCAATCCACTTCCTTCAGCATAGTTAGGCGTGGATATCGTTTCATTTTCCGCCTAAAACCGATGAGCCGTTGGCGATAGCTTGGATCTCCTCCTGCATGCAGAACAGCATAGGTGCCGTGTCCTTCGATCTGGCCAGCCAAGGCCTCTGCCAACCGCACGCCCAGTTCCATCTCGTCGATGCCGCTAAACAAGAACGGCTCGCCAGCATCGACCGACTTCATCAACGCAACGACCACCACACCTGCATCGCGAAGTCGCTCTAACATCGGCCTGCTCGCCAAAGGATCAGCTACTTGGATGCAGACCGCCCGCAGACCCTGCTCTTGCAGGTCATCGAGCAGGGCGGCTTGCAGCTGGTGAGAGGGTCTTTCCGGAGCGACGCACCGAAGCTCGTATTCTGCGGTGGTCCGTTGGAAGCGAGCCGTCGTCGCCTCAAGAATAGGCCAAAGCGGATCGGTTTGGCTGGTGCCAATCACCGCGATCACACCGCCTTGGCGACTACGACTTCGTGGATCTGACGGTTCGCACCCGGTGACGGCCACAACTGAGATCATCAATAGTCCGATAGTGAGCGGGCGACTCATGCCGATAGCTCCACAGGGCCATGGGGCGGGCAATACAGCAATTTTTCTTCAAAACAGCCTTCTTCCGTCCTTCGTTGGCGATTGCGCCTGATCCGCGCCGATGTTACTTGCATCCGCGGGCCAACGCGGGCATAATGATGGGTCTGCGTGTTCGTGGCTGCAAGAAGAACATTGACATCCAAAGAGAGGATCGGGAAGACTTTATGGGCGAACTGATCGCTTCGTTACAGCGGCTTCAAGAAATCGAGTTAGAGCTTAACCGGATTCGCAAGGGAGAGGAAGCGAAGCTTCGTCAAATCAGCGGGGCAAGCAGAAAAATCGTCAGGCTAGATGACGACCTTCTTGATCTCGGACGGACCAGCGACCAACTCCAGCGCGAATCCAACGCGCTTGAACTTGAAGTCAAGACACGCGAAGCAGCCGTAACCAAACACCGCGAAGAACTCCTCAAAGCCCGCACTAATAAAGACTATGCCACCATTCTGACGGCCATCAACACCGAAAAAGCTGACACCTCAAAGATCGAGCAGTTGGCCTTGGAAAAACTCACCGAGGTTGAAGGCTTCCAAGCTCAAATCACTACGCGCGAAGAAGAGAAGTCTGGAATTCAGGCTCGCCAAGACAAGGTCCAGGCGGCCTTGGACGCATATCGTGCCGAGACTGCAGACGAGCGCGAACGACTGGAGCAGTCCCGCAAAGAAGCATCAACAACATTGCCCGCTTCAGCCCTAAGCACCTTCACCCGCGTCGCTGATCACCATGAAGGCGAAGCATTGGCGGAAGTGTTGAAGATTCATCCCAAGCGCGAGGAATATGCGTGCGGCGGCTGCAACATGCAGATTCCTCTTGATTCAGTCAATACGCTCCGCTCCAGGGATGAAATCCGATTCTGCGCAAGTTGCGGTCGCATCCATTACCTGGCCGACACCCAAGTTGTCCGCGCGTAGAACGATCCGCGCGACGGCTTGCACTGATCGCTGACATGATGCGTTAACGCCTTGGTTGAGCACTGGCAATCATACAAAAGCGATGGCGCCAGTGCTGTCCATTGGCAGCGCTGTTCGCAACATCGACTTCTGGACGTCGATCTGCGAGACTGGGCAGCCCTCCAAGATTCAATTCCCAACTAGCACCTGCCCACCCTTGTTCCCGCTTGGTAGGGCATACTTACTGCGTCGCGTTGACGCACGGTGCCTGCTTTACTAGAGTGGCGTGCGGATCAATTTATGGCCGCATTCATGCCATTCAATCGGGGCCGGTGGGTAACCCTGGCAGTCTTGCTGATGTGTTCGGGTTGCAGTTGGTTTGCCCAAACGTTCGGCCAAGCCCCCACCCCCGCCAGCGAACCGCCCTCAGACCAGACCGCTTTCGACTCTGGTGCCGCCATTGGTGAGGCTCCGGGCGGTGATGAACTCATCGTCATCCAGATGCAGTTTGACGTATTGCGCGTCGAACTGCCCGCCCAGGATGTTCAGCACAGCGAAAAGGTGTGGAACTATACCAACGAGCTGTGCGGCGATCCGGTACAGGCTGCCATGTTGCGCCGCAACGGATTTCGGGTAGGTGCTGCCACCGCCGATACATGGGCCGCCTTGCGGGCCATGTTTGAGGCCTGTGGCGCTACCGCTACCCGGGCTTCGCACATCGTTCAGCACAGTGCGCCGCTGACCTTGGACCTTGGCCCTATCGAGCATGCCGAATCTTTTTTTCTGTTCACGCCCGATAATCAACTGATTGGGCAGACCTTCGATCGGGGCAACAAGTACATTCATCTGGATTACGCCGTACCCCCCGAAGCGGGCGGGGCGATCATGGTTCAGATCACGCCTGAAGTTCACCGGTTGAGCCAGCAGAAGCGATGGCGGCGCGAAGGGGATGAGATTCGCGAGGTTCACGACTATGAGGGAAAGGTGTACCATCTGTTGAGCCACATGGTGAACATTCCGCCGGGCCAATTCTTGATCATAGGCCCTGACACCAGTGGTGCAAGTGCGTTGAGTGTGGGCCACCGTTTCTTGAGGCGAAAGCACATGGGCAAACAATTTGAGACCGTACTTTGCATTACCCCCCAGCCCTTCCGAGTAGAGCTGGCGAAGCGCTAATGGCGAACCCGCACGCTCACGACGGCCCAACCGAGGATCGGTTCGCGTCTGGTGATCTTTTTCGTCTGTTGTGCGAGCACGCTGGTGTCGCGCTCATCGCTACGGACAAAGATTTGAAGATCCAATTTTGGAATGCAGGGGCAGGCCGGATTTTTGGAGCAGCAGCATCGCCTATGGTGGGCACGCCGATGCTTTCCATCCTGCCTGCCCAAAACAGGGCAGCCGCCGAGAAAATTCTTCGAGCATCCATTACCCATCACGAAATCAGCGAATTTGAATTCGACCAGCGCGACCAAAAGGGCGAGTTGGGTCACTTTTCTGCCTCCATTTCACCCTTGGTCAATGACGAGGACCACACCCTGGGAACAGCGATCTGGGTGCGAGACATCACCCGGCGAACGCGCCTGCACAAAGAAGTTGCCCATGGCCGGAAGATGTCTGCCCTCGGTGAGATGGCCGGGGCAATCTCCCATTACTTCAACAATATCCTTGGCGGATTGGTCACCAGTATCGATTTTGCAATTACGACCGGGATTCCTCAAATCGAACACAAGACTCTGGTCCAAGCTGCACGTTCCTTGGGCCGGGCTGCGCGGCTTGTGCAAAACCTCTTGGCCTTTGCAGAAGGCGACCACCGCTCGGAGGACCAAGCCGATCTGACCGAAGTCCTGCTCTTCGCCATCGACGCCGTAGAACCCGACCTCGGCGCTGCAGGCGTGGAGTTGAAATTGGATATTTCGCCGGTACCGGTGACGGCTGTCCCGCGCAAGCAGTTCATGACCGCCATCCTCAACATTATGCACAACGCCAAAGACGCGATGCCTTCAGGTGGCAGGCTGAGTGTTGCCCTTGAAACGCGCGACCAAGAATGCGTTGCTCGTATCGAGGATACAGGCGTCGGAATGGCAGAAAACGAGCTGGAGCGGATCTTTGAGCCGTTCTACAGCACAAAGACACTTCCCGACAACCCCGAAGATCGCGCTCCAGGGCTTGGCTTAGCCGTCGCCCACGGCATTATCCAGGAGTGTGGAGGCCACATCTTGGTCAAGTCAATAGTCGGGGAGGGATCAGTCTTTGAAATTAGCATCCCCTTTGGCACGACCCCAAACCGCTGAATGTTCTGCAACTCCGTCGACCATGCCAACATTGGCTTGGTTATTTCTGACGCCGAGCATGCCACCCTGACAACATAACCAGCGACAACAAACTCATCATCCCGATACCGTTCCCGCAGAGAGTAAAGCCGCTGCCCGGGCCGTCCTGCAAAGCAGAGCCACTGCCGCCGCCCGCCGTTTCCACGTCAGCCACTTCGAAGTCATTGGCAACTAATATCTCGCCGGCGCCGGTCTTACTGAGGAGCAGCGTCCGCGAGATGGAGGGCTGATCGATCTCGGGTACGGTGATGCCAAAGCCCGGCGTCCCGCCGGTTCCTCGAATAACTAATTCGCCGTCCCGGCCTGTGCCTTCGCCTAGCCGCAACTCCCAGTTCGTACCCCGTGAGGTACAGCGGCTCGTCAGGGTTGCATTGCGGGTTAGTGCCTGATCTTCGATGTCGGGGTTGAACGAGAAAATGGGATCCACGGTCATTTCGTCAGCAGACATCGTGGTATACAGCCTGGTGATGTAGGGCATTCCCTCAAAGACAGTCAGCGTTTCTTCCAACGGCGCGATGATGGCACTGATCAACTCATTGAGCACGGCGTTGCGTGCAGCGGCCATCGCTTCTGCGCCGACTGCGTCTTGCAGCAATGACGGAATCGAATAAACAACCTCGTCCTCGCCCTCGGGCAAGGGGAGTTGGCGAGACAGAATCTCAGCCACTTTGTCTTGGGAAAACAGGAAGTTGTTGTACGCCTCACTATAAAACTGTCCGTCGTCCGCAATGTTGCCCAAGCGGGCTACCTCTAAACGGTATGTGTCTGGATCCGGCAATTGGCTTACAACATCAATATCGGTTCCCGCATAATCCGTAGCAAACCCCAGGCCATCGCCGGTCTCGTTCATCGCGTCGGTGACCAAGCCTTGATAGTCGGCGTAGGCAGCGAAGGTTCCGTTGTACCAATTCAGCTTCGTGTAGTTTACCTCGACGTGTGGGTAGTTAAGCGGCACAGCTTGCGAGGCGCCCAAGATCCAAACGATGATGCCCATATCCTCGACGGCAGCGACGGCAGTCAATCGAAGCGGAATCATCGGCGAGGCTGATTCGTAGGCAATCTTCAAAGGTTGAATATCGCCCACGCCTTGGCCCTGCCGAAGCTTCAAAGCTACAAAATTCATTCCCTCTTCGACGTATGGGCCGATGAGATCTGACCCTCGTTCAGTGAGGTCGTAGCCATTGTCATCCAGCCAAGTCGCCATGGCTTGAGGGTCGTCGCTGCTGACCAGCTGCAAATCGAATGGCCCGACAACCTCCTCCTGGAGAATTTCTACACCATCGTCCGTATCTCCGGGTCCAGCGTCCCCACCCGCCGCGCTATCTGCTTGGGCAAATCCATCACCTTCGTCAAAGCACTCTTGGCCCTCATAGCTGAGCACGAATTGAGGCCGGGTCGCTTGCTCAAGAGATGGGAAAACCAAATCACTGGCCAACTCGAACTCCGGTACGCCCGGGACGGGCAGCACCCAGGAGAAATCTTCCGCATCCCCCTCGTATTGAATAAGCACAATGGCCGTAACTTTATTGCCATCCTGGCGGAAAATGATCTGCTCCCCGGCTTGGTCAATGGGCACCAATTGGCAGAAGAACCCACCGCACGCCCAAGCAAGCGAAGCTGCCACACCCGCAACGCATAGTAAAGCACATACAAACCATGATGTTGGCAACTGGCTACGCGTGCAGCTCCTCTTGCTATCCATGATTCGATCTCCACGAATTGTTTGGGGGAAAGATTGACCTAGACTCCCACCTCTGCGGCTATTATCACTTGCACCAAGTCCGTGGCAACAGTGTATTTCCAAAGTTGCCCCGCTTTCCAAACCCAACATGGAAGCGGGCTGAGGCCTAGGCCCACCTCAGGTTAGCCGCCGCTTGAATCCAACCTCGCTGGGCAGGTAGACTGCCACACTGCAGCCGTAGTCGGAATAGCTGTTTGACTGTTTCTGCGTTTGGATATTCATGGCCAGATACCAAATCCCAAGAACTCGCGTTCGCGTCGAGATTCGCGTATCCAACTCGCGGTTCATCGCGACCTTAGCCCCCGCGTTCACCGCCAAGGAAGCCCACGCACTGGTGCGCGAACTTCGTAACGAAATGCCGGATGCGACGCATCATGTTTACGCCTTTCGCATCGGGTATGGGGCGAGCATCACCGAGGGCATGAGTGACGACGGCGAACCGTCCGGCACCGCAGGCCCTCCAGCCATGGCCGTTGTTCGCGGATCGGATGTCGGAGACGTCGCCTTGGTCATCACCCGCTATTTCGGAGGAACTAAACTCGGAACCGGTGGCCTTGTCTCAGCCTACAGCGCTGCGGCTAAGGCTGCCTTTGCCGTGCTCGAAACCGAAGAAAAAGTGAACCGCTTGTCCTTCCAGTTGGATGCTCCCTACAGCCTACTCGAGCCTATCCGGGCACTACTGGTTGAAGCTGAGGCCCAACTCGTTCGTGAAGCCTTCGATGCGCAAATACACCTGCACTACAAGATCCCAGACGAAGAGGTGGCTGCATTCGAGCAAGCCTTGCGCGATCTTTCGGCAGGCACGGTCCGACCTCGCAGCCTCGAACCCGGCGCTCGGCACTAAGAAGAGGCCCTCCAGGAAATGGCTTGACAAGCAGCGGCCAGCTGCAACCATAGCCAGCCGTCAGAGCGATTCTGGATTCAAGGGTCTTTGGTCTATGAAGATTGAGAAAGGGTGGTTTTCATGCCACAGCCAATTCATGTGGGCATCATCATGGGTAGCCAGAGCGACTGGGACACGATGAAGCCAGCCGTGGATCTTCTTGATGAGTTCGGGGTGACCCACGAGGTGAAGATCATGTCAGCCCACCGCACGCCCGACGCAGCCCTTGCATACTCAGCATCTGCCATTGAGCGCGGTATGAAGATCATCATCGCCGGCGCCGGCGGAGCTGCTCACCTGCCTGGCGTATTGGCAGCCAAGACCACGCTGCCGGTTCTCGGCGTACCGGTGCAATCCAAGGCGCTTCAAGGATTGGACTCGCTATTGTCCATCGTGCAGATGCCCAAAGGGATTCCGGTGGCGACCTTGGGCATCGGCTCATCCGGCGCCGCCAACGCCGCCCTCTTAGCGATAGCGATCCTCGCGCTAAGCGATAGTTCATTACGGACTAAGCTCGATGAATTCCGTGAGCGCCAAGCCCAGAGAGTTCTGGACCAACCCGATCCAAGAAACTAGCTGGCCGCACTTCTTAGGGAATTGCGAACAAGAGTAGTGCCTCCTACTGGAGTAACATTAGATGACCGAATTACTGTGTAAATGCGGGCTGATCGCGGGAATGTTGTTGGCAAGTGGGTGTATTCGCCCGGGTGGCGGATCGCGGGAATCGCTGCTTCATACTGACCGACAGCTGTCTGAGGCCGTTCGAGGCGACGACATCAATCTCATCGCTGGTTTTTGGACTGAGGATGGAACTCTCTTCACGGGGGGACGACCGACGATTGCAGGCAGAGAGAATTTCCGCCAGTTCGTAGCCCAAAACCGCTCTAAACCCGGATTCGCGATGACATGGGAAGTGGCCGAGGCGGTCGTTTCAGATGGTGGCGACCTTGGATACGTTCTAGGCCCTTACCAACTCACCGTCCCAACACCCGAGGGCGGACTGAAAACTTTGAAGGGCAACTTTGTCAGCATTTGGCGGCACGAAGATGGCCAATGGCGCTGTGCTCGGAAGTTCAACTCTCCACTTCCAGCGCCCGGTAGCTAATGCGGAGCTTGGCTTCACCGTGACAAGTTCACAGGCGCGGCTTGAGATGAGGTGGCCGGAGCAAGGTACTGCCCTAACCGCGATAGTAACCCCGAATTATCTCGCTGGCCTTATTGTTGGACAGGTCGAGGGCCCCCAACGCCTGGCTGGCTGCTGAACGCATGACCAGGTCAGCTTCGGTGCGGGCTAGGTTCAACACTTTTGAAACGCGATCATCATCCAACTGGTTGCCGAATACTTTGGCGGATGTTGCCAAGGTATCGAAGGCGATGAGCCGTAGCGTTTCGGAGTTGGCGTCAAAGAGTGCCGCGTCAGCCACCGCTCGCTGAGCGCCGCTGGTTCCAATGAGCGAGAGCACAGCCAAGCAGCGCGTCTGCAATTCTTCATCCCCAGAGCCAGCGGCTTCGATAAGCGCGTCTTGGGCACGGGCGTGATCCAAGGCTGTCCGACCGTGAATTGCCACGCGGCCCAGGGCGTCGGCAGCTTCCAGGGCCAAGCTTGATGCCAATGCCGGGTCTAGGGTCGTCCCGCCCGAACCGGCCTGTATCTGGGCTGCCAAGTCGATCAGCTCCGAGCCCGAGGCGCCGGCATCGACGACTCGCACGGTTGAAAACGCTGCTGCCATCTGGCTCGCCAGCGAGTGACCGCCATCCTTGACCAGAATGACAATCGGTGTCTGTGCGAAGTAGAACTCCCGCTGCAGAGCTTCAACGGCAGAAGCCAAGCCCGGGGCTTCGATGTCGGTCGAGAGGAAGAAAGCGGATACGCCGTCCAACTCACCCCGCGCCCGGGACAACGCCTTGTTGAAGCTGCCCTCAGCGACCACTTTGCTCGACCCGATGCGCAACTCCGACTGAATGCGGGTCATGCTATCTGAGTCAACATCGACTACGACGAAACGATCACCGCCGTTCTGCACCAGGGCGCCGGCCAAGATGGGTACGATCAGCGGCGCTCCAGCAAAGCGTGTAGCCGGCAACGCATTGGCCAGTGCCAAGGCAGCCCGAATCCGAACAACCCGATTGGGGAATTCTAGCGCCTGTACTAGAGGCTGCTTGAAGTCCTCGGTGCCCACCAGCGAAGCTTCGCCCGCCACCGAATGCAAGGCAGCAATGGCGCCCAGTGCAACCTGGGCATCGCGATCCTTGACCGCACGTTCCAGAACCAGATGGGCATACCGAGCACCTGCCGCCCGCGTGAAGTAGAGGCTTCTCGGGAAATCTTGCTGTTTGGTCGCGTCGGCAAGGTCGCCTTGGGCTTGCTCGGGGGATTCAACATCCAAGCCCAATCGTGCCTCGCGGCGAATGTTGGCCGCTAACCAAAGGGCGATGGCTTCGTCGCCACTGGGGTCAATTTGTAGAGACTCTTCGCAGCACCGCATAGCCATGACCTGGCCGAAAATCTGCTGCGGGACGGGCGTAGCCTCGACGAAGCTGGTCTGTTCGTTCCAATACCAAACGTTGGCTGTCTCCAGTCGCGGATCAGCCGCGACCGAGCCTACTTCGTCGTAGTATTGCTGACCAACCAGGTAGAAGCCCGCAGCCGGCGATGTGGCCAGGGGTCGGCCAAACTTTGCCTCGATCATTTTGCCCGCGTCGACCGCAGCCTTGAGCGTTGCTGGGTTCAAGCCTTCTTGCACGGCTACCTTCTGTAGATAGGGCACAGCCTGCGGATACCCGATAGCGCCAAGCACCTGAATCAACTCGACGCGAGTCGCCTCGTCGTTCGTCACCAGAGCAGCCACCAGCGGATTCAAGGCTGAGCGACCAATCTTTGGCATTGCGGTCAAGATACGCGAATGCAGCTCAGCCTTGGCGGGATCCATCAGCGCATGGATCATCCAGGGCACGGCATACTCGCCCGATTCGATGAGACGCTGCGTGGCAAAGTGTTCCATCTGTGGCGGGCCGCCCAACTTTTCGATGCTCAGTTTGATACGCTCGGTGTCCTGGCGGACCAGAGACTCGCCTTCTTGAATCAGGCTGATGACCCGCTCGGCGTTCTCTCCGAGTGTCGAATTCCGAATGATAATCAGCAAGGTCTCTAGGCTTCGCGGATCCTGATCAGCCACCCGCATCAAGGTGACCGGGTCGAGATCAGGGTGGCCGAGCAAGCTCTGGGCAAACTGATCCGCCTGATCGAACTGCCCGACCCGCGCATAGTGCATGAAGTCTCCGTACAGCGACGCGACGGTAGGCCCATCGGCAGAGCCGCCCGACTGGGCAATGACCGGCGACGTGGCAAGCAACAGTGCAAACGAGACAGCCACAATCGCTGAACGAGCGGAGTCAATCTTTAAGATGCCATAATGAGCACGATGCATTGGATTCTCCAAGCGGAAAGTTCAGGAAGCCTCCCGATCGCCGAAGATCAGCCATGCGTAGGCAAGCCGCGTCCCAGGCCAAGCAGACCCAAGCCGCACCACCACCGCAATCTGCGATCCATCCGCAAACCGGCAGAACAGCAGTATAGGATACCCATAAACGACGTCAACGCTCCGCTGACGCCCGCCCCATTTATGCCGGGCGGACGTACCGGGTGGTCCGACGCGATGAAAATAGCGGGTTGCTGCTTGCAGGCTGCTACGAGGCGAAAGAGCCTTTCGTCATTCCCGCCCGCGCGGAAATGACGGGCTTCAACATTGACAAATGGCACACGTGGCAAGCCTGAACGACATTGGCCTAGAACGAGATTGAGATGAGGTAGGACTCCGCGAAGACTCGCTCGCCGCCGTCAGCCTACGGAGTGGATTGTAGATTTGGTGTCTGTTAGGGCGGAGAGGCCATACGGGCAAGGTCCGATGGAGACCCACCTGCCCACCCAGTAACCAATATTGTGGCAAGAACTGGCTTTGGGGTTTGAGCAGCTGCGTCATCCAAGAAGCGATTAATCGACTAACCTACTCGTTGGCCCATTCGCCCTGCGGGCATCGTTCGTTGCTCAACAGGTTGAATCTGGCGACTGGCGGGAGCGGTCATCCCTGCTGCCGAGGCGGGATTGACTCAAGATTTGCCTATCTTCTTCGCAGATCGAAGGTCCAGTCCGATCATGCACGATTGGCACGGTGACGAGAAGACCATCTGTCCGCCTGTCTATTGGGATATCGCCATTGGCAGCGGCGCGTGTGGCCTGGGGTGTCGAGGGTGTTACCTTCTGGGCACCTTCCAAGGAATGCGCGATCCGCATCAACCTCTCCTCTATGAGAATGCAGCCTTCTTCTGGAATGCCGTTCGTCGGTGGCTCATCTCGCCGCGCCGGCGTGCGTGCCACACGCTAGGCACCTTTCGCGAAACCCGTGCGAGCCTGGACTATTGGCGACGGCACTGGAACCTTCCAGCTATGGAGTGGCGACCCGAGACCCTTCAACGTGACGGAACCCACCGACACACACCGGTTGCCTATCGTGTCATGACCTATGAAGCAATCGCTGCCCTGTGCGCCGAGTTCTTCTCCAGCACAGTCGTTTCACTCTGCGAAGAGACGACGGAGCTTCGCCGCCTGTCAAAGCTAACATCAGGCTCATGTGATTGTGTGCGGTGAGACCTGTGCCCTGGCAGGATCCGGAATGCTCGAATGCAGGGAACCCTGAAGTCGTGGCGAGATCAAGTTCGCTGTATCGAAGTTGCCGACCCTCTATTGGTCAGACTTATCGCCCTGCTCAGATGCCCCCAGAGCCGACTGCCCGCGGTCGGCCTCTACGATGGCCAAGTGGCGCACCAGCATGGTCAATTCGCGGCGAAGGTGTCTTAGGCGAATATAGACCATCGAGAACCCTACCAGCATAGCCAGGGCGGTGGCATAGAGCAGCAGATTCGCCCCGCGCCCCAGGCCAAAGAACTGGGCGATGCGGGTAGTCGCATCGGGCCATAGAATTGCGCAACCAGCCACAAACCAGACTACTGCCGACGCCAGCCCTTCGCGGCGGGTCGACCAACCCCGGTGGGCGGCTAGCAAACTCATGAAAAACAGCAGGGCAGCCAACCCTACGAAGAGAAACTGAAACAGGTTCATCGCATCACCCTCCCGACGAGGTAGTGGAACACAATGCGCAGCGCACCACGCGAAGATTGGCCCTTGGCCAGCGAATGTTCGGTGTATCTAATCTGAACAGGGATCTCTTTGAAGGTCAGCCCCGAGTGGGCAACCTGATCGATCAGCTCGCTGGCATGGGCCATCCGGTCCAGCGTGATGTCGATCTTCTTGGCTGCTTTCCGAGAAAACGCCCGCAGCCCATTGTGGGCGTCGGTCAGGTTCACTCGATTTACCGCACGCGTAAACAAGACAGCCAACTGCAAGGTAATGCGGCGCGACCTGGGCATGTCGATGGTCTCGCCCAAGAATCGAGAGCCAAGAACAATCTCGCATTCACCCCGATGAATCGGTTCGACCAGCGCCCAGATGTCCTCGACACGGTGTTGCCCATCGCCGTCGAAGGTCACGACGAACCGCGCTCCCCTACGAAGGGAGAATTCGATGCCCGTCTGAAGCGCTGCTCCTTGCCCTCGGTTGATAGCGTGACGAAGGGCGAAGCCGGTGTGTTGCTTGGCTATTTCATGCGTCTCGTCCGAAGAGCCGTCATCGACCACCACGACATGTGGATAGATAGCCCGAACCGCTTGGATCACCTCGGCGAGGCACGGGCCTTCGTTGTAGGCGGCGATGACCACGAACACATCGCGGGCGACTTCCGGGGGTGGGCTGCTTGGATTCTTCGGGGTTTCGCCGCTCATCTTCTCCCAATCATGCGTTCATTTGCTTCGGATCGTGTTCCAAGGCCGATCCAGCCTCCTATCCTATCCATCGTTCCGCCGTCCTTCCAGCAAAGGCCCATAACCCACCGATGGCGATCATGGTAACTCAGCTATCGAGCTTCACACAAAAGGCCGATGCCTGATGAGATTGGTGGGCCTCCAGGGTTGATCCATTCGTGCGAGTGGACTACTCATAGCGGACGTTTCGGTGGCATAGCATGGCCTCTGGCGGATGCCGCTATCCTGCCACAGGCTTAGCCCGTGAAGGAATCGCGATGTCGCGTAGAAAAAAGCACGACAAACCAGCGGTCGAGGAGGCTCTTCCTCAGGGAATTGAAGCTCCATGGTGGCTGCCACTACTGATTGTGGCGGCTGGGCTGATTGCCTACGCCAACAGCTTCGCAGGCCAATTCATGCTGGACGACGTCAAGGAGATTTGGCTAAACACCAAGATCCAATCGCTGACGCCGATAACCGATCTGCTTTTCCACCAACGCAGACCAGTGGTCGCCCTGACGCTGGCATTGAACTATGCGGTCGGGGGCACGAAGGATCTTGAAGGCTATCACGTCGTCAACCTAGCCGTCCATCTGATGGCAGGCTTGGTGCTGTTCGGCTTGGTTCGTCGCACATTGTTGCTTGATCGATTCAAGAAGCTTGACCCCCGCTCCGCACCTTGGATCGCTGCAGCCGTCGCGGTCTCGTTCGTGGTACATCCGCTCCAAACGCAGTCGGTGACCTACTTGATCCAACGGGCAGAGTCGATCATGGCCCTGTTCTATCTGCTCACCATCTATTGCGTATTGCGAAGCCATGGATCCATGCGTTCCACAGCGTGGTACGCAGCCGCAGTGTTTTGTTGCGGGCTGGGGATGGCCAGCAAAGCCGTCATGGTGACTGCCCCGGTCATGGTGTTCCTGTTTGATGCAATCTTCCTATCCCGCTCTTGGCTTGAGCCGATTCGACGACGTTGGCCCTTGTATGCTGGCTTGGCCGCCACCTGGTTCGTGCTGGTTGGGACTGGGGTTGTGGGGGGCGTTCTTAGTCAAACGCCTTCCGCCACCAATACCGTTGGGTTCTCCTATACAGGGGCGACGCCGCTGGAATACGCCCTGAGCCAACCTAAGGTCGTTCTCCGCTACCTATCGCTAAGTTTTTGGCCTGCAGGTCAGTGCTTGGACTACTCTTGGCCCGTCGCTTCTAGCCCGGCGGATTACGCCGTGCCGCTGCTTTTTCTAAGCCTGCTGCTTGGCGGAACACTTCTGGGCCTACTCAAACGATCCTGGGTGGGTTTTTGCGGGGCTTGGTTCTTCTTGATTCTCATGCCCACTTCGAGCTTCATTCCCATCAAGGATGTCATCTTCGAGCACCGTATGTACTTGCCTTTGGCTGCGGTCATCGTGTTGGTGGTTCTAGGTGCGCGGAAGATTCTGAGTTCAATGCTCGCCCCGATTGTGGTTGACGCGCAGTCGCGCCTCTACGTCTCCATTGGCATAACCCTGGTGGCCTCGGGTTCCTTGGCTGTCGTCAGTCTAGTCAGGAACAACCTCTACGCAGGGCGGGTGCAGATGTACAACGATGTCGTGCAAAAGTACCCACTCAACATCAGGGCGTGGAATAACCTGGGGACGGCTTACCGCACCAAGAGTGCCAAAGATGAAGCCTTTGAAAAATACCGGCGGAAATTTCCGGGCAAAACGCAGGCGGAATTCAGGCAGATGCTGACCGACAAAGCCTTGTCCGCCTACAGCAAAGCGATCGAAATCGATCCCGAATTCGCGTCGGCATTGGCCAACATCGGATCCGTCCTCGAAGCCCGCCGACAGTTCCCAGAGGCTATGTTGTACTACCAGCGGGCCTTGAAAGCTGAACCGCGTGAGGGTGTTCGCCATGCCGCAGTCGGCAGGCTCGCCTCAAGACAGGGCCAAGGCGAACTCGCCCTTTCTGCACTCAAAAAAGCTATCGCGCTGAAACCCGATGCCTCAGAGTACCAAGTCGCCTTGGCCGAAGAGTTCGCAGCCCAGGGCAACTTCCAAGAATCAGCTCAGATCTACAAGCAGCTTCATACATCGCTGCCGGATAACAATCTGGTGCTTTACAAGTTAGGAATGGCCCTTCAGCAGGCGGGCCACTACCAGCAAGCGGTGGATGTGCTTACTGATTTGCTCGCCCGGGAACCAGATCACTTCGATGCCCGGGTCGATCTAGGCCTGACCATGATTCGGATGGGGAATCCACAGAAGGGCATTGAAACCTATCGGGAGGTGCTGCGGGCCAAACCCGATCATGCACCTGCTCACTACAACCTCGGATTGATCCTCCAACGTTCTGGGGATTTGGTCGAAGCCGAACAGGAATACCGAGCCGCGATGGAGGCGGATCAAGACCACGTCGATGCGATTTGCAACCTCGGTGTTGTGCTCAAGGAGCAGGGACGGATTGAGGAGGCTGAGGCAAGCTACCGAAGCGTCTTGATGAGGGATGCCAGGCACGTTCTCGCCCATTACAATCTGGGGATCCTCTTGCATGAACGCGGGGATCTGCTGGAAGCTGCTGAACACTACCAAGCGATCCTGGCCATTGATCCGGCCCATCAGCAAGCCCAGAACATGCTCGGCTTCCTCCGCAGGCGACAGCAGAGAGAGGCGCAGCCGGCGGCGAAATCGCCCGACAATTCTGCAGTGCGTTGATCTCGGACATCGGTAAGCGAAGCCACAGGGGATAAGTCCTGTCGAATACTAGCCAACCACGGGTTAGTCTGGTCATACCAGGGCGGAATTGCGCATCCACGCTCCGGCAATGCCTGTCTGCCGTTGTACCCATTCTTGACCAGCCCGAGAGTTGTTTGGGCGAAATCATCTTTGTGGACGACGGTTCGGATGACCAAACGACCGACATCGTGGCGGAGTTTCCGGTTTCCTGCCTGCCAAGCAGTGATCGAGGCCCTGCCGCCGCCCGGAATACAGGCTGGCAAGCCGCTCGATTTGAACTGGTATGGTTTGTCGATTCAGACTGTGTCGCCCATGCAGATGCACTGGCCCGATTGCTTCCCCACATGGATGATCCCAAGGCCGGCGGCGTGAGCGGTAGCTACGGCATCATGAATCCAGATTCTCTGCTCGCCTGCCTGATCCACGAAGAAATCATCGAGCGCCACTTGCAGATGCCCTTGAAGGTAGATTTCTTGGCTACGTTCAATGTGCTCTATCGCCGCGACGTGCTGGAATTGGTGGGCGGGCTTGATGAGCGGTACCTCAAAGGACAAGATGCAGAGCTATCATTCCGGGTTACCGAGCAGGGCTACGACCTTCGGTTTGAGATTCAATCCCTGGTCAAGCACTTTCATGCTACGCATTGGCTGCGCTACTTCCGCACGCAGCGGCACCAGGGTTATTGGCGTGTTTTCCTGCACATGAATCATCGAGGCCATTCCTCCGGGGATTCTTACAGCAGTTTGATCGACCACATTCAGCCGCCTTTGGCTATGCTTTCGTTGGGATCGTTGGCGTTACTGGCTTGGCCTAGTTGGCGCTGGACAGCTATGGTTCCGTTTGCGCTGTTGATGCTGGCGCAGCTTCCCATGACCGGGCGACTGCTCTCTCGCCTGCGGCAAAGCAAGTACGCGATGTTTGCTCCGATGAGCGTTCTTCGGTCATACTGGCGCGGCTTGGGGATGTCGCTTGGTGTACTCAAATACACGGCTGAGCGGTTGTCTGGAGCGGATGATCTGAACAAGGGCGGAGACCCCGCCGGCCAAGACCAATGACCCGCACATTGATGCAATAGGAGTAGCCCGCGTGTATGCCTCGCTTCCTTTCTGGTTCGCCCTAGCCATCCCGGGTTACGTCATCATCCGGCTTTTCTGCAAGGATGAATTGGAATCAGGCCTGCTGGGCACATTCGGTCTTTCTTATGTGGCTGTCCTCGGTGTGTTGACGCCGGTATCGCTCGTCTGCTACTGGTTCGAGCTGCCCGTGGGCGTCTTCTCAGCCGCATGCGTACTCCTTGTTCTGGCGAGCCTCTTTGAAATCACTCGGCGCAAGTGGTGGTTTGACTTGGCTAAGCTGGGCGTGGCTGCGCTGTCGATCGAGCTGTTGATCATCCTTGTCGATGCGATCATGGGGGCACGTACGGGAGGATTCTTGGGCGGAGACAGCCGCGTCCATCTCGCCCGCGTTCGGTTCTTGCTGGATCATGGATTCTGCAATTACGATCCTTATGTGGGTGCTCCATCGTTCTTCCCCACGTATCACACCAACATTCTGCATGCCCTCTATGCAGCCTGCTCTCAGATCACCTCGGTCCACTACATCGATGCATGGTATGCCAGCTTGGGCTGGGGAAAGGTGATGATCGCATCGGGAGCCTACTACATGGCTTGGTGCGTCTTTGGGAATCGCTGGGCTGCCTGGGCGGCGGCAGTGTGCGTGGTGGCGACGTACGCTCCCATTCCCTTTGTCATCTACCCCAACAAACTGGCTCCGCTCTGGCTGGTTCCATGCATGATCGGCGTGGCCGTTCGATTGTTGGACCGCCATCTTGGTTGGCAAGGTGTAGCCCTGCTTGGGATCGGCTCTTTGCTATTGGGCCAGGCACATGGCTTGTACGCTGGTTTTGCGGCTGTCTTGTTCCTGCCTCTCCTGGCAGGCGCCGCCTTGTGGCACCTGCTGAGAGATCGACGCCACTGGATTAAGCCCAGCGTAGCTGCCTTGGCGGTTACGATTGGCGTGGCCTTCCCCATGACCTCGCGGGCACACTCTAGGCCCAAGGAGCCCAGAGCCTCAACTCAGCAAGTCACCGTCGAGAGTCAATCGAGCGATTTCATCCGGTTTGAAAACGGCTGGAAAATGGTCAACCTCAATCCCCAAGGCCAATGGTGGCGCAAGATTATCCAGTTGGGTGCGATTGGCATTGCCCTGCTCACCTGCCGCAGGAAGCAAGTGGCCTTCGTTGTCGCCATCGAAGTCGTCGCCATTGCCATTCTCTATGCCCCGCCTTTATGTACGATGGCCATTCACTATTTGGGCGCCGAGTGGGTTGTGTCCAGACTTGGATTCGCCATCAGCGTGAGCACCCTGATCCTCTTGCCGGGGGCGGTCACATTACTGTTGGCCAACCGCTTCAAGAATAGATGGGCACAAAGCCTGATCAGTGTCGTGCTCTTTGTAGCTGCCGCATTTCATGGGGCTACTTCCGATTACTATTCTTGGAAGAATTACGGGATAGCCATCAAAGCCAAGGTGAACAAGCAGAAACAATCACTCAACTACTTCCACCAGATCCAACCGTTCCTGACCAAACATATCCCCGAGGGCAGCGCAGTCTTGGCTGAGGCGGATTACGGGATGTGGCTGGTCTTGCTTCATGACTGCTACATTGTGGCAGCCAAGAGCAGCCAAAACGGCGTGAATGACCTGACTGAACGTCGGGCAGACCTAGCAGTGCTACTAGCCCCTGGCACTCCATGGATTGATCGGCTCAATCTGCTGAACAAATACGGAGTTTCCTACCAGGCAAGCTCAGCCACTTCGCGTCCCCAGCCATGGGTCGAGGATCACCGACTGGATTCATGGCAGACAACGGGGTTGACCATAAGCCGCCTCAAGCTGGATTGAGGCAGGGCTATTGGGTCTTCTGGCTTGCGCTGCTGCGCCATGCCCCAGCTGCGTTCCACCGAAGAGGTGACGCATGCTTGCCGGCGATCACTGGTCTTAACCTCGTCACCCGCAGTGCAGCAATGGCAGGCTAGGTTCCCGCCAAGCTGCTGGGCCAATGGCTAACGATTGCTCCCGAAGTTGTTTCCATAAATGATGTAGACATCGCCAGTATTGGGCCGCCGGCCTGTCGAGGGATCGGTACCCGGGGTGCCAGGACCTTGCGGCAGGTTCTCGTCGGTGAAATCTGCCTTGGTATTGCCGATGGCGATATCATCGAAGCCGTCGTTATTGACGTCGCCCAGAAAACCAACGTGGTCTGGCGGCGCCTCTTCGGGCCTGCCTATGACATACGGGCTTTGGAAGACGATGCCCGGCAACTCATCAGTGCCGACCAGCGATAGATTGAACGACTGGTTGGTCAGATGTGGTCCGCCGAAGATCAGGTAGACCATGCCCATGCGATCCTGGCCACTTGCATCGGTCCGCACCTCGCCCGAGGCTGCGATGAGCAAGTCACCGAACCCATCCTGATTGAAATCGCCCGCACTGCTGACCGAAGCGCCGGCCCGGTCGCCGATGTTAGAGCCGAAGAAGGCTACGCCTGGTAAGTCGGAAGTGCCGATCTGCGAAATAGTCCGGTCGCCATCAATGGTTTGGCCTCCAAACACGACGCCCACAAAACCGTTGTCTACCGGGCAACAGTCGGAGGCTCCGGTCTGCAAGCAATCCAACACTTCCATGTCAAATTCATCGATTATTCGGTCGTTGTTGTAGTCGAACGCCTTGCACCGATCATCCATGAACACTTCCAAGCCATCGCAAGCCGCGAAGCTGCTGTCGCTCAAGTCAACAGAATCCACGTCACCGTCGCCGTCGAAGTCAGCCGCACACTGGGTGCGGACCAAACCGCCTGCATCGGCAAACGGCGAGGCGATGGCCAAGTCGCTGATCCGATCGCCGTTGACATCGTTGAGCCGTTCTTGCAAATGTCCCAATCGATCATTGGGAGATTCACCTCGGACCCGCAGCATGGGCGGACGCTGGAATGGATCGTCGGCTAAACCTAGCTGGAAATCTCCGACCGGCACGCGTCCGTAGACCACATAGGATGCGCCGGCATTCTCAGCGGCGCGGTCGTTGAGCGGCGCACCACAGGCGATATCCGAGACGCCGTCCAAGTTAAAATCGCCGGCATAGCGGGCTTGGCCCAGGAAGTCGTCCACATCCTCGGCAAAAATCTCGAAGCTGCCAAATGGGATGATTGTCCCGGGGCGTGATTCAGGGTCCGTCTGATCACAACTCCCGCCAACTGAGTTGTCCATGAGCGGAATTATCGCATTGCCGTCAAGCGTCTCAGCCTTGTCACGCCATACCCCATTTCCACCGCGTACGACGTCAAGCGAGTCATAGTTAGTGCCCGGGAGCACGATGATGCTGCCCCTGTAGGCGCGGCTGGCTAGGTGGGTGGAGAAGGGGAAGAAGCCGCCCAGCTCCAGATCCAGGACGTCGCGCTCATTCATCGGTGCCGAGATGATGATCTCGTCGAGCTGATCGTTATTGATGTCGGGCATGGAATCGACATGCTGGCCGAACATCCCTCTGAGCGGAGGCTGATTCAAGAAAAGGTGATCTACCGCGTCGTACCATCCTGCCTGGAACCGGCAGCCGCCAATTCGACCAGCCTCATCTGGAGAGCTGGCGAGCTGGGTATTGTCCCCGGTCTCGCTCTCAGCACTTCCGCCGATCACTATGGGGCCTTCCTGGCCGACCAGCTCCAGGGAAACGGAAGTGGCTTCGAGGCGATCCGGATTGACAATCCCGTCGTTGTCGCGGTTGTCGCTGTCGATCAGAGTCACGAAGCCGAGTGCTTCGATGGTGGAATCTGGGTTTCCAACCCCGTCCTCGTCGTCATCAGAGAAGTTGTTCCCAAATGAATCGGGATAGCAGCCCACCGAATTACCACTCAATCGCCTCGAATAGTCGATTGTCAACGTTGGTCGGTCATCCAAGACGCCGTTAAATTCGCTGGAGCGGGCTTCGCTGTTGTCGTTGGCGTCGTCATCTGGGACCAAGATCAGCAGGATTTCGTTATTTACGCCGGCGAGTTGACCGTCAATGAGTTTCTGAACCAGCGTCGAGATGTCAACCGAGGTGGTATCGGCCGTGTCCCCGCTGTAATTGCCCAGATCTTCATCGTCGTAGTCAATGTCGTCATCGATGGCGGGGTTTCCGCCATTCGGTGCGCCGCCAGTCATCGAGAAGCTGTTGAAGGTGACATTCGATTCGTTGAATGGCGTGAAGCACTCGTGGACGGTCGCGTCGCCGCCGGTGTTTGAGATTCGTACCTCAAGGTTGGCGCCCAGGTCGGTGACATCCGTGGCATTGTCTGGGATGGTCGCCAGAAGATTGCGAATTCGGATAAGCCCCCACTTGCTACGATTCGGGCCGTCATTGAGCCAAATGATCCGTTGCTCGGCCCCGAAATTGGTATTGGGCTCTTCGCTGTCGATGTATGTGTCTTCAAACCCCGAGAATCCACTCCCGACGGCGTCTTCGTCGCCAATAGTGGTCTCCAAACTACCTGCCCGGATTTCGAGAGTGACATCTATCGTGTCCTCGCCAGTGGGGTCCGGCGGATCGTCGCCGGGGTCATCATCGCGTCCTTGAAAAACGCCGTCCACGTGGGCCAACCCGAACAGGAGATCGGCACGACCGTCGCCATTGAGGTCGGTGACCGTAGCCACATCGGTAATACCCTGAGTCTGGGGGTTGGAGATGAGGATTGCACTGCCTCGCGGTGGCACTCCTTCAAAGATTACGCCGGGAATGTCCGTGCTGGTACTATTGACGCTAATTTGGCCGCCGAATCGACCCTGGTGTCCGTAGATCAGGTACGCTTCGCCGATGTTCCCCTGGTTCCGCGGATTGCCGAACTGGGCTACGAGCAGCAGGTCGTCGATACCATCGGCATCGAAATCTCGGGCGCTAATCATACGGGAACCCAAATTGGACCCCGGATTGAAACCCTTGAACACCGCACCAAGAAGCACTTGGCCAATCTGGCCCAGATCCACCGTGCCGCTTACCGCCTGACCGACACTAATGGTACCGTTGGCATAGGAATGGAAAGGCTGGTTGCCGCCATCGTCGATAGTTGCCCGAACAAAGTAGGGCCTGCCGTCAGGCCTGACTTGGATCACCGATAGGTCCACGTCCTCGGTTACCGTGATCGTGTCAAAATCGCCGTCGTTAATGGTCTGCTGTGACAGGACGATGATTTCGCCGGGCTGAGGGTTCGTGGGATCGTCGTTGGTTGGATCATCGTCGAAATCCAGCAGCACATAGAGCGTTGCATCGCTATCGGCATCATAGGGGAACAGCGGATCGGGGATGTTCGCTGAAGGCTGAACAGTCACGCTCAGCTCATCTTCTTGGGTGATGCTGAGGTTGAAGGACGGCGTCAAGACGACGACGGTTGGAGGTTGTGTGGCCGGCTGGAACCCTTCCTCGGTGATGGTGATGACCACGCGGGCAGACTCCGACTCGCGGACCGTGGCAAAAGCTTGGACTGGGGCGTTGATGCCATCCCTAATCGTGCCGCGCAGGTAATAGCGGCCCGAAGGAATCGCGGACGTCGAGACCTCGAAGGATTCGGGGTTGGGCTGCAAGCTCGAATCGAGGTCGTCCTCAGGGAGGCCATCCACCAGCGGAATCGCTTGGGCTAGCTCCAGAATATCGACCAACTCGAAACCGATCAGACCAGATGAGTCCGGGTCGAAATCTGTCCATAAGATGGTAAACTGCCCGCCTTGTTCGACGGCCACGTCCTCGACGGGTGTGGTAATCTCCAAGAGCGGCGATGTGTTACCTGTGACCCCAGGGCCGGAAATCGGAATGGCTGACTCATTGCCACCGGTGCAGGATATCCCGGCGCCGGCAATCAAGGCAACAGCCATCCCAGCGTAGGCTGCGAATATTCGAGTCTTGGGGGTGAAGGTCCGGTCTGCCATCAGAGTTACTCCTAAACGACCAGCCATCCCAACGATCATCATCTCAGCCGTGCCATTGCACATTTTTGAGACTAGATCCGTCGCATAAACGGGTGATCCAACCTACTACATAGCTTACCCAGGCCACATCGGCTCAGCTAAGGACGATGCGGCGAGTCATGCAGAACCAAGCGAGGAAGCAGCGCACGCGCAACAGCTGAAGAAGCCGCCAAATCGCAGGCTCATGCAGCCGAATCATAGAAGCGCCTCAGATGTCCCGTCAAGCATCCACTATTTCCCCGACTCTTGCCCAGGAGGCCGAGGCCCAGTCGGCGGGGTCGAACATTCGCCACCAGGGACAAATGCTGACAAAACTGGGGAAGAAATGCCTTGTCAAGCCAACCATTGGGCGGTCCAATGTGGGCTATGAGTGACTATCCGCCATCGCCCGCTGCCCCGGTCGAATACGCAGGGTACAATCAGCCTAATTCGCCTCAGGCAACCAGCTCAGCCGCAGTGGCTGGCTTCGTCTGCTCGCTGGTTTGCTGCGTCCCCATTTTGACCCAGCTAGCAGGGTTTATTCTGGGAATCATCGGCATAGCCAACACCTCGGCCGGCAAAGCCCGCGGCAGGTGGATGGCGGTCTCCGCACTGATAATCTCACCCTTGGTGGCGATTGGATGGGTAGTTGCCACCGTGATCTTGGTCAAGCTCACCTTCGGGATGATGGGCTTAGCCATGAAGCTAGAGCCCGTGCTCGCAGCTACAGAAGCTAATCTCCCTGCGTTGGTCAGCCAACTCCACGAGAACGCGTTCTCCAGCAGGCTTCAGGTACGCGTGGATGAAGAAGCGGTATTGGCCTTCCTTGGCGGAGTGAAGCGTGAGTACGGCAGCATCGTCAGCCTGACAGGAAATCCGCAAGCCCCGATTTCCAGTTCGCCCGACGCACAATCAAGCATTATCCAACTGGATGCCAGCTTCGAGAAGGACGGCACCCAAAGCGAAATCGAGGTCGAGGTGACGCTGGGATTTGACGGTTACACGCCGAAGATCGACAACATCAAGATTGGCGAGTTGGAGCTCGCTCCAGAGCAGTAGTCGGTGGTTTCCTGCCCCAAACCTGCGGTTATCGGCCCATTACCGCCGAAGTAGCGGCCGTCCAACCTCACACGGGGTTGCCGACACAAATGTAGGCCAATCATTGTTGTCTCCTCCGGCGCGAGTTCCTATACTGCCCGATTCAAGTTGGGGTCAATTTTTGAGTTTTTTTTGCATGACAGGAAAGTGAACCGTGACGGAAATTAAAGCAACGAATATCACATGGCATGAGGGACACGTCGGACGCGAAGAGCGCGAAGGTATGCTCAAGCAGAAGGGCGCCCTCATTTGGATGACCGGTTTTAGCGGCTCGGGGAAGAGCACCGTAGCCTATACGCTCGAGCATGCCCTCGTTCAGCAGGGCCGTCTCGCTTATGTGCTCGATGGCGACAACGTCCGCCATGGCCTCAACAAGAACCTGGGCTTTAGCGCCGAGGACCGTACCGAAAACATCCGCCGCATTGGTGAAGTCGGAAAGCTTTTCGTGGACGCCGGCATCATCACCATTACCGCATTCATCAGCCCGTACCGCGCTGACCGCGACCAGGTACGCGAGCTGTTCGGCGCCGACGATTTCTTCGAGATTTTCTGCCACGCACCACTCGATGTCTGCGAAGAGCGTGACCCGAAGGGCCTGTACAAGAAAGCCCGCGCCGGCGAGATCAAAGGCTTCACCGGCATTGACGACCCCTACGAGGAGCCGACGAAGCCCGAATTGATCATCCCGACCCACGAGCTATCGCCGCAAGAATCCTCGATCAAGCTGATCGAAATGCTAGAGGCCAAAGGCAAGCTGTAGGCAAGCCGTAGGCAAGCCGTAGGCAAGCCTCACGGGCGAGTAGCAAGACAACAGCCCAAGCAGCGGGCACGGCTGATAATTATCCCCAAGCCTCAGCGATGGCGCTTGGGGATTTTTCGTTGGCCGATTCTATCGCGAGAAGGCAGCGCTTCATGTCAAGGCCGTTGAGGTAGCCGGTTAAGGCGCCGCCTTTGCCCAGCACGCGGTGACACGGAACGATGATTGAAATCGGGTTCTGGTTCATGGCTCCCCCTACCGCACGACTTGCACCGGCCCGGCCCATCGCCCTGGCAATGGTGCCATAGGTTGTGGTTGTGCCGTACTTCACCCTACAAAGCAGTTTCCAAGCCTGCTCTTGGAACGGTGTACCGATCAACTCAAGCGGCAACGAGAACTCCCGCAGTTCTCCGGCGAAATAGGCTGCCAATTGCCCGTGGGTCTCGCCAAACTCGTCATCGGCTCGCCGCCACGACTCATCCGGGGCGAACTTTCCGTCGCTTGTCATCACCCGTGCGTGACGGATTTGTCCATCGATGGCTGCAATCACCAGCGTCCCGAAAGGAGTTTCAAACGTCGTAAACATTGTTGATTCAGCATTCATGATCAATCCTCAGATAAACTCATCCACAGGTGCATGGCTGCATAAGCACGCCACGGGCGCCAGGGTTCGGACGCCGTGATAATGTCGCTGGCACGCTTCACGCCCAGCGCTTGTTTGATGCCCAAGTCAGATTCAAGAAATGCGTCGGGCCAATGATGTGCCCGCATAGTGATGTAGGACGCCGTCCAAGGCCCGATTCCGGTGATCGCAAGCAGTCGGTCAGTCGTGCGCTGAATCGGAGCACCCGGGCAAAGCAGCGTTGGCTCATGCAGGCAAGTGGAGGCAAGCCCGCGCAGCGAGGACGCCCGCGCCAACGGCAACCCGATCTCGGCAATATCTTCTACCCCAATGGCCAAGACTGCCTCAGGTGTGGGGCTTAGTCGAGTGAGTTCTTTGAAGGGAGTCTCGGCAGGCTCGCCAAACTGTTCGGCAAAGCGTCCTGCAAGCGTGCTGGCACCCCGAACTGAGATTTGCTGCCCGAGGATGGCTCGCCAAGCCAGCTCAAACCCGTCGAATGCGCCTGGGACCCGCAGCCCCGGCCGCCGTGCTACGAGTTTTGCGAGCAGCGCGTGGTCGGCAAGGTGTTCATCGATCACGTCAGGACGGGCATGGAGGTCAAATAGATCCCGCAGCCGGGCGAGCAGCAGCTGGAGCGCCGGAGCGAGGGTCGAAGAGACGCGGACAACGAGCGAGTTGCTCTCTCCGTTTCGAGCGACTTCGACCCAGCCGGAGTACTCGCCAAGGACTACCGTTCGCCGGTAGCTGCCCGCATGCACCGCTTCCACGCCGCTGATCGCTCGACGCTCGATGAACTTCAGAAGATCCTCCCAGGCGAATGGCGGCCTGTACGACAATCGCAGCGTCAACGACTCGCCCACTTGTTTGACAGCCCCGCGCTGTCTTAGGCGGCTCGGGGGCATGCAGTAATGCGTGGCGAACGATTCATTGAACCGACGTACGCTGGAAAACCCGCTGGCGAAGGCGACCCGCGTTACAGAGAGATCCGTTTCGGTCAACAGCTGCTTGGCAAGAAGCAAGCGAGAGGTCTGGGCCAGCTGAATCGGCGATGCCCCGGTCCCCTCGCGCACGATGCGGCGAAGCTGGCGAGAACAGAGGTCAAAATCTGCGGCCAGGGCCTCCACGTCCGCTTCTCCGTTTAGGCACCCCTCCTGGATTCGGGCAACGATGCCCGAGACGGTGGCAGCCCGCTCTTCGTAAGGTGCGACGGTGGGCGCGCGTTCCGGGCGACAGCGCATGCAGGGTCGATACCCATCAAGCTCAGCCGCCGCGGCGGTGACGTAGAAGGTGCAGCTCTTTCGCCGGGCCTTCTTGGCTGGGCATACGGGGCGGCAGTAAATCCCCGTGGTCGAGATGCCCACAAAGAACAATCCATCAAACCGCCGGTCACTGGCGAGCAACGCCTTGTAGCAAACATCCGCATCCAACATGGCGGCCTATTCTAGCAGGATGCGAACCGGCAACTAGCGGTTTTCGGACATCGTTTCCTATCCGTCCGAAACGCCGACACGCTCTGTCTGCATGTCCGAGATCAGCCAGCTCAACCTTGCAGCGGCAGTCAGACCAGATAGCATCGACCGACTGAAGGTTGATTTCGATCTGAATCGTTGAGGAGATGGTGTCATGGGGATCCTGGATAGCGTCAAGCAAACTTTCAACATCGCAGGCTCCGAAATCAGCGTGCTGATCGACGACGATGTGTACTCACAAGGTGGTGTGGTAACGGGCAAGTTTCTCATCAAAGGCGGGCAGTACGAGCAAGATGTTCGATCCATCCGTCTGGAACTCAAAGAGTTCTGGACCGAGACTCGCTCGTCTGGCAAAAACACCACCACGGTCACCGTGTACGAGACGCACCAGACCGTGGACCTAGCTGGGGCAACCGCCATCGAACGCCACTCAGAGCAGGAGTACAGGTTCGAGGTTCGCCTGCCGACGAACGCCCGCGTCTCGACTACGCACACAGGTTGGCTGCTGAAGGTCCACCTCGATGTCCCTAAGGCGATCGACCCTTCCGGCGAGCTCAAGCTCACCGTCCAGCCTGCCGCAGAGCTACTGGCCATCGTCGAAGCGTGTGAGACGTCGATGCGGTTCGAGGAGAGTCTCCGTCACCGCCGCTGGGATGCCAAGACTACCGCCACCCGCTTTCGCCTCCTCCCTCCTGAAGTGCTCAAGTCGGAATTGGACTACCTGCGGCTTGAACTCAAGATGGGGGAGGACGGCTCAGTCAGCGGCACGCTCGTCTTCGACCTGCAAGAGAAGAGCATAGGCGACTATTTCAAAGCCCTCGTCAACAAAGACCAGGTCAAGCGACCGTTGAACCTCAGCCGCGAGCAAGTCCTGGCCGACGACGGTGGGCCGAACACATTGGCCATCAGCAAAGTGATCGGCGACGCCGTCCAGGAGGTCGTCGAGCAGCGGCAGTAGTGACAACGGATTCGGAGCCGCTCATGGTAGGGGCTGGTGCGCAGGTCTAGCGAGAACCTGCGATGCGGTTTCAAGACTCTTCATCCCTGGCGGAACACTGCCAGCAGTTCGAGAAGTGGCCTTCGATCTCTTCGCCGCATGTGGGGCAGACCCAGAGGGTCGGCCTATAGAACTTTTGGCCGCATTCTGGGCAGCGGGGTTCCGGTAGCCCGGCGAGGTCATAGCCACATTTTCCGCAGTGCGAGGGGTTGGTGTCACGCCGTAGGTCCACATCAGCCAACAACCGACTCGCGGTCTCCAACTCCTGGTCAGCAACCACCCACACGGTGGCAGACGAATAGGTGCCCGGACCCAGCTCTGCTCGCCCGTCGGACAGCAACTCGCCCTGAACCACAGCCTCAATCCCATGCTCCTCCAAGTAGCCACGGATCAGGTGGGCTTCAGCCGAAGTCGTTGTTGATCGGACCTGCTTCATTGGGGGGTGCTCCTAACAAAACCAGGCTACGCCGTCGTAGCAGCGTGCCCGCCTACTTCCCGCTCTTGGTCTTGAATAGGGCTTGGGCTGCCGGCGATTCCTTCATGGGTAAGGTCAGTCGCCTTTTGCCGTCGTACGCATACAACGCGCTGGCTACGGCTGGGGCGGTGGGGACCAGGCCTATCTCGCCTACTCCTCTGGCGCCGTAGGCGCACTCGGGGTCGGGCTCTTCTATGAGGATGACCTCGACCTCGGGCATGTGCGACGCCCGCAGCACGCGGCAAGACTTGATATCCTTGTTGACCAGTTCGGCCCCTTGGGTGGGGAAGTCTTCGGTCAGGGCGTAACCCAGGCCCATGTGGACTGCGCCTTCCAACTGGCCTTCCAGCAGGGTGGGGTTGATGGCTTTGCCTACGTCGTGGGCAGCGACAACCTTTGACACTCTTCCGTCGTCATTGAGGATGGCGACCTGCGTAGCGAACCCGTAGGTCAGGTGCGTCTTGGGTTCAGGCACGTCAGCGCCCAACTTATGGGTATCGGTGCAGGCCCATGAGCCGTGGTAGGTTTTGCCGTTCAAATTTGCCAGCGACTTGCCAGCCGCAAGATCTGCCCTCAAACCCTTGGCAGCTTCGATGATCGCCGCTGTGGATAACACCGTCCCGCGGCTGCCCGTGGTTTGGCCGCTGGCTAACTCTTCGCTGGTGTCGGTAGTCACCCGGAAGGTTTCCGACGGTAAGCCCGTTTCTTCGACGGCGGTTTGCAGACAGACGGTGAACAATCCCTGGCCCATTTCAGTAAAGCCGATCCGCACGGTGATTTTCTCGTCTTGATCCACCATCAGAGCAGCTTTGCAACCGTCAGCCAGTCCATTACCGATGCCAACGTTCTTGATGCCGCAGGCAATACCGGCATGCTTGGCGTTGCGGTAGGCATCCTTGACCGCCAGCAACGTCTTCTTGAGGCCAAACGGTTTGATCATCTTTTGACCGGTCGCAAAGCGGTCGCCGATCTCCATCACGTTCCGCCAGCGCATCTCCCAACCATCGATGCCCACCTTCTCAGCCAGCATGTCCATGCATGATTCAATGCCGAAGGCAGCCTGGTTCGCCCCGAAGCCTCGCATGGCTCCGCACGGCGGATTGTTGGTGTAGACGCACTTGGCTTCCAGGTCGATGTTGTCGACGCGGTAAGGCCCTGCGGCGTGGCCTCCCGCCCGTTCGAGCACCTTGGCACCCACCGAGGCATAAGCGCCGGTGTCGCCGATCATTCGGGCATGGACGGCCGTCAAGTGCCCGTCCTGGTCACACCCTACGCGGTAGTGCATCTCGATCGGATGTCGCTTGGGATGCACGCGGAAGCTCTGCCCTCTGGTCAAGGTCACCTTGACGGGAGCGTCGCAAAGTAGAGCAGCCAAAGCGGTCTGGGCTTGGATGCTCATGTCCTCTTTGCCACCAAAGGCGCCGCCATTGGCTACCAGATCAACGCGGACCTTCGATTCGTCGACGCCTAGCATGCTAGCGATTTGTCGCCGATCGTCGAAAACGCCTTGGCCTTGCGAATAGACCTGGACGCCATCTGTTCCCAGCGGATGGGCTAGGCAGCTTTCTGGCTCCAAGTACAGATGCTCGATCCGCTGGGTGCTAAACGTCCCCTCAACCACATGGGTGGAGTGGGTTAACGCTGCTTCGGCATCTCCTCGCTGGATGCGGGCAACCGACAGCAGGTTGCCGCCGGGGTGGACGAGCGGGGCGTCAGGCGCGAGGGCTGCGTGTGCGTCAGCCACAGGTTCGAGCACTTCGTAATCAATCTGAATCGCCTCAGTTGCTGCTTGGGCATGACGCACGGTATCAGCCACGACAACGGCTAACACGTCGCCGATGCATCGCGTTTCCTGTCCTACGGAGACAAAGACGGGCCAATCCTTCTCGATCAATCCGACCACCGGATCGCCAGGCACGTCAACAGCAGTGATGATCCGGCAAACGCCTGGCATGGCTGAGGCTGTGGAGGCATCGATCTTGTTGACCTTCGCCCGAGGATGATCAGCCAGCCTCACCGCACCGTGCAGCATGCCTTCCATGCGCATGTCATCGACGTAAGGTCTATCCCCGATGGCGGTGATCGCCCCATCGTAACGGTCCAACCGGCTGCCTACTCTTCCGGACGTGTCACCTTCTGGCATAACTTCGCCCCGCCGAACTCCTGCGTACATCTCGATGGCATCGAGGATCTTGGTGTATCCGGTGCAGCGGCAGAGATGGGCACGCAGGCCGTGGGCGATTTCGTCGCGTGAAGGGTTAGGCCTATTCTCCACGAAGTCCACCGCCCGGTTGATGATCCCGGGAATGCAGAAGCCACACTGCACCGCCCCGCAGCGGACGAAGCACTGCGAAATCTGTTGGCGAACGTCTTGGGGCAAGCCCTCGTTGGTGACGATCTCTTTGCCAGCCATCTTCTTGGCTGGGAGCACGCAACTCAGCGCCGGTTTGCCATCGACCATGACCGTGCAGCAGCCGCACGATGCCTGAGGCTGACACCCGTTCTTGGGCGAAGTAACGCCAAGCCGCTCGCGCAGCACGTCCAGCAGCGTCTCGCCCTCTTCAAATGAAGAGGAAACCGGTTGGCCATTCAAAGTAAAGGCCACCGCGTGCGTTGCATCTACCGATGAGGCGCTATCGTGCATCCGATCCAACTCCCAAGGAATGTTGCCCGCTTACAATCTTCCCATGGTAGCAGATCTGCAAGATCGCTTCGACCGCCCTCCGCGAATTAGCGCCCCAATCTGCACTACGGCTTCTTGGACGGCGAAGGATCCGCACCCGTCGCTGTCGCCTTGCCGCCGTTGCCGAGGTTGCCTGCTATCCCCTGGGTCAATGCCCGAAGGTCGATGCCCAGCACACTGTCGAGCGTGGCTAGGGTTTCGGTCATCATGCGGGCGCGACCCATTGCCCCGCCGGCGATGGCTTTGCCTTCGCCGCTGTCGATGACGGTCACGTTGCCCAGATCGATGTTGGCCACCGTGCTGGTGATGTCGCCCATAACCTCGGGCAGCATCTCGGTCAGCATGACCTTGAGCGCATCTGGATGGGCTTGGATGGCTTTGCCGATCAATTCGATCGAAGCCGCTCGAGCTTTGCCTTCTTCAAATACCGAGGCGGCATCACCCTCTGCTTTAGCTTTGGCGACGTCGCGGGCGGCGTTGGCCTGGGTGACGTCGGTTGCGTTGAGCCGGGCCTCCTCAGCCTCGGCGGCGGCCTTGTTCCGCTCGGCTTCTTTGAACGAGGCTTCCTTGGCCAATTCTGCTTTACGAATACGCAGGGCGTTTTCCGATTCGGCGATGAACTTGTCTGCGCCCAGGCGGGCTTCCTCTGATTTCTGGCGACCCAGCGCCTCTGCCGTCTTGGCTTCGGCATCCTGCTGGGCCTGAGCCGTCCGCGCTTGAGCGGTGGCCTCAGCTTCGCGAATATCAGCTTCGGATTTCTTCTGGGCTTCGTACTGTCTCGCTTCGGCGCGGACCTGCGCCGATGCTTTTCGGGCGATGGACTCTAGGTATTGATCGCCATCGTGAACGTTCTGAATGTTCACGCTGTCGATGACCATGCCCAGCTTGCGGAAGTCGTCCACGACTTCATTGAGCACGGTGCTGACGAATTTGTCGCGGTCACTGACGATCTCTTCGGGCGTCATTTTGCCCATGACCGCCCGCAGGCCTCCCTCAAGCGTTTCCCGGGCAACGCGCTCCATCTCTTTTTGAGGCTGGCCCAGGAATCGTTCGATGGCGTTGCCCATAAGGCCTTCATCGGAGGATACCTTGACGTTGGCTACCCCGGTCACCGTCACGGGGATCATCTTCCCACCGCCGGATTGGGCGTTGACTTCCAGGCTAACCTGCATGTTTCTCAGGCTAATCGAAGCTACCTCTTCGATGATGGGGATGACCATGGTTCGTCCACCCACCAAAGTGCGATAGCCTCGACCCTCGTCGCTGCGCTTTCCGCTAATGACCAACAGTTCGCTCGGATTCCCGACGACCATCAGCTTGGCTACCAATGCCAAAAACGCGATGATGATGAAGAGAATGCCGCCGCCAATGACCACGGTTGTATTCAAGAGACTCGCTGCAAGAATGAACGTCTGCATGGTGCCACCTCCCTTATCTATGGTTGTTCTGTGTTGCTCCCGGCGACCAGCCTGCAGGGCGTGCAGAAAGTCTCGTAGCCGGCTTCTCCCCCGCCTCTGGTGCCGCTATGGATTGTTCACAAAATCAAATTCGTCGCAGGAAACAACTTCTGCCAGACCATTTGCGTAGGCAACGATCATCACAGCTTGGCCTAGCTTGAATGCGTCATCCGCATGCTTTGACTTGGCGGTGATGAACCGCTCTCGCCCGCGAACCGCAACGGCGATCTCACCGCGCTGGCCCTTTTCGATGGCGCTGGCTACACGGGCTTTCTTGTCGAGGAAATCCGCACTGACCGTAGTTCGGCCTCCGCTGGTTCGCTTGATCCAACGCATAATCTGATGGGCACCCTGCCCAAGAACCAACCCAGCGCCAAGGGCTGATGCCAGGACCAACATGGGCGACATCGAATCTGAAGTCGACAACACCGTACCCACCAAACCAAACGCCGCCAGAAAAAAGACAACAAAGTTCATCGAAAACCACTCAGCCAACGAGAATCCGCCGACCGAGCCGCTCCCCATTCCCACGCCTTCGCCGCCCATATCGACATCGACGTCCAAGTCCATATCAATGTCGAAGCCGTCCATGTCAACGTCGGCATCGCCACCGAGGAGTGTTGAAATAAGTAGCATCCCGCCCCCGACGATTAGGCAGATTACATATCCCATCGCCCAGCCGCTAAGCGCCGCCAGTGGCAGGTCTACAAGGTTGGCTGTCCAAACGTGCATCGCCCGTGGCTCCTGTTCAAGAAGTGACAGATAGGACAAAGCGGATGCTTCGGTCCCTAATAGAAGCCTACCACGCAAAAGGCACGTCGGCCATTTGAAAATCAAGTTTGTTTCATAACCAGCGACAACAACCGACGACCCAAGGCCCCGAAACGCCTCAAGAACCAACGGAATCACCCCAGTAGTCGGCGTAGGTCTTCGGCGTTTCGTAGACCCGAACTCGGTGCAACTTGGCTGGGCCAAAACATCCGTCAAGTAGAGCCCAAATGACGCGGGTAATGTTTTCCACCGTCGGATTCAAATGGTCGAATTCCGAGCAGTCAGTGTTGAGATGTTTGTGATCCAAGCGGTCGATGACCTGCTCCTGGACCGTTCGTTGAAATTCACGGTGATCGGTGATCGCACCGGATTGACCGTCGGGTTTGCCAGCCACACTGATTTCGACGACGTAGTTATGCCCGTGGCCATTCGGATTGGAACACTTGCCAAACAGCTCGAGGTTTTCTTCATCGCTAAGCCCCGAGCAACACAAGCGGTGCGAGGCAGAAAACTCGAATGATTCGGTTAGTACGATCACCAGAAGCCTGCCTCTCGAAACGCAGAAGTGCTGGAAGGGAGTGGTGTGCAGCTCCAGCGATTCCAGTTTGACGCTGGCCAGTGTCCGATCCTCTAAGCTACCCCAAACCGAAAGCAGTGCCGATGCCCCCGGCAGGCAGCCACCCGGAGCGTTCGCCCACGCTTCTTGAAGATGCGGAATCGCCACCTCGCGGAGAAGACGATCCATGGCCGTGATGTTGCATAGAAATCCGGTCTTCGCATCGGCTGTCCCACTAATCGTAGCCCGAAGCAGCAGAAACGGCACAATGCCATCACAAGCAGGCCAACCAGCCCAAGAATTGAGCGGAGGCTGATCCAGCCCGCCAGAAAGACAAAACCGCACTTCGCGCGTCAGTCTCATACGCAGGATTGTAGGGCTGCACTTCGGAGCCGCCAATAACCAACGCCACCTTGAATCAGGGCGAGGTCAAGCCGGTCAATTCTGAGCAAACAGCGGCGTCGATAGATACCGTTCTCCGAAGCTGGCTAGCACGACGATGATGGTTTTGCCCTTGTTCTCGGGGCGATGGGCTACTTCGTTGGCTGCACAGAGGGCGGCTCCTGATGAAATGCCGCAGAGGATGCCTTCCTGCTTGGCGGCGCGTCGGCCCCACTCGAAGGCATCTTCACTGCTGACCAAGCAGACGTCGTCTATGATGTCCAAGTTCAAGACGCCAGGAATAAATCCGGCTCCGATGCCCTGGATCATGTGTTTGCCAGGGGCAAGCTTTTCGCCGTTTCGAGCCTGAGTGATCACCGGGGAGGTGGAAGGTTCGACCGCAATACACTTGAAATCTGGCTTGCGCGATTTGAGTACCTCGCCCACGCCCGTGATGGTGCCACCCGTGCCAACGCCAGACACCAAGATGTCGGCTTTTCCGTCGGTGTCCCCCCAGATTTCCTCTGCGGTGGTCTTGCGGTGGACCTCAGGGTTGGCGGGGTTGTCGAACTGCTGGGGCATGAACGCGTTGCTGTTCTTCTTGACCAATTCTTCGGCGGCGCGGATGGCTCCGGGCATGCCCTCATCGCGCGGGGTGAGCACCAGGTCCGAACCCAAAGACTGCAAGACCTGCCGGCGTTCCACCGACATGCTTTCTGGCATGGTTAGCGTTAGGTTGTAGCCTTTGGCGGCACAGACATAGGCCAAGGCGATGCCGGTGTTCCCCGAAGTCGGTTCGATGATCTTGGTGTCTTTGGTGATTTTGCCGTCCCGCTCAGCCGCTGCGATCATGGCTACGCCGATGCGATCTTTTACGCTGGTTAGCGGGTTGAAGAATTCGAGCTTCGCGTACACATCAGCCGGAGCGTCAATGATCCGCTGAATTTTGACCAGCGGTGTATGTCCGACGGTGCAGGTAATGTCTGGATGCAGATTGGCCATGACCTATGAACTCCCAAATTCCGTGTACACGCCCGCTTGGTGTGTGATCAAGCGACGAGGTTAGGCCCGCCAGCCATGAGTGTCAAACCCTCAGCTGCATCAAGATACGGTCAGCTCAACGGCTGAAAACTGCTCCGCCGCATTGGCTAGGCGCCACGCCGTCGCACCCACCACTTCGCCATTGCGGACCCCTAAGATCAAGTAGAGCTTTTCTTGCCAAGCCCCAGCCAAGTCCACCGAAGAAGGCGCCGTCGAGCCGTCCGGATGAGAATGGTAGAATCCGACAAGTGACAGGCCGCCATTCATCCCGGATCGCAGGGCTGAGAAGGTGACGGTCGGCTCGATTTCGTAGGCCTGGGTTCTGTCGGATGGATGAACGTTGATCGCAGGCTGGACGCGTTCGATCATCACGGTGTCCGCATGGATAATGCCGAGCAGTAGGCCACAACATTCCAGTGGGGCGTCAGCCAAGGCGTGTTCGACAATCGAGCTGAACAAGGTTGGCCCAATTCTCACGCTCATGGGACTCCGCTGGGAAGGGCATATCGTCGGCAACTGGCGATCCTCAACGGTCATAGCCATTCCTCGATCCTGCGAGGCGGAACCAGCCCATCGCAGGCTGTGCTGGTGAACATCGCAGTGGGGATTTGCCAGCCTGGCTCCTGCACTTGCTCTTGATTGTGTCTCGGCTATAGTGCGGCAGAATTCTGCGTTCTTGAAAGGGTGAGTATGAATATGAATGACCGCCGCATTCGGATAGCTCGACGCGTTGTACTGGTGATGGCTGCACTGCCCCTTCTCCAAGTGGGCTCTTGTGCTCCCCAGTTCATCGCCTCGGCGTTCGCTCAAGGAACAGCCTTTCAGGTCTCCACCTTTTTGGCTACCTCGCTTGAAACCGTCTTCTTCAACGCACTAGGCCTGTAAGTCGCTGCTGCCAAAGCAACGCCGGCGGCTCGACAAGCAGAGGCAGGCTAGGCCCGAACTATCTTGGACCGCCCTGTCTTGACGGTTGCGGCTGCATTCCGCGTGTCAATGACCAGCTTGGCGTGCTTGACCAGCCATGCGTAGTCGTAGTCGTCGTGGTCCGTGGCGATGAGCACGCAGTCATACCCAGCCACCATCTTGGCTGACAGCTTCTTGCTCGACATCTTCAAGTCGTATTCCCGCATCTTGTGGGTCCGCGGGATGTAGGGGTCATTGTAATCAACCTTCGCCCCCCGTTCGGTCAGCAACTCGATCAGCTCTAGCGACGGAGATTCCCGGCAGTCGTCGATGTTCTTCTTGTAGGCCAGCCCCAGGAGCAGAATCTCGGAACCATTGAGCGGCTTCTTACGATCATTCAGCGCCTCAGCCGTGCGGGCAACCACATACTCTGGCATCTGCGTGTTGATCTCACCAGCCAGCTCGATGAACCGGGTGGACATCCCCACGCTTCGGGCTTTCCAGGTGAGGTAAAAGGGGTCGATGGGAATGCAATGGCCGCCCAAGCCAGGGCCGGGATAAAACGGTTGGAATCCGAATGGCTTGGTCGCAGCAGCCCGCACCACTTCCCACACGTTGATGTCCAGCTTGTCGAACAGCACCTTCATTTCGTTCATCAAGGCGATGTTGACGCATCGGTAGACATTCTCAAGAATTTTGCACGCCTCGGCCACATCGCAGCTATCCACTGGTACGACATGGCTGATGGCCGCCGCGTAGAGCGCCGCCGCCAACTTCTTGCTCGCCGGGCCTAGACCACCCACGACTTTGGGAATGGTAGACGTGTTGTAGTCCTTCCGCCCCGGATCCTCTCGCTCGGGAGAATAGGCTAGGAAGAAGTCCTTCTCAGCCTTGAGGCCGCTGCTTTCCAGGATGGGCTGGACCAATTCGCGTGTAGTCCCCGGATAGGTTGTGCTCTCCAGTACAACCAGCTGACCCGGCTGAAGGTGCTCGGCAATCATCTCTGCCGTGCTGACCACATAGCTCATGTCCGGGTCACGCGTGTTATTCAGAGGAGTCGGGACGCAGATGAGGATTGCCGAGCACTTGCGAAGGTCGCGAGGATTGGTGGTCGCTTTGAATGCCTTCTTGGCCACCAGCTCCTTGAGGAGCTTCGATCCAATATGCTTGATGTAGCTCTTGCCGGCGTTGAGCATCTTGACTTTGCTCGCATCGACATCCAGGCCAACGCAGCGGAAGCCCGCTTGGCAGAAGGTCTGCATCAATGGCAACCCGACGTATCCCATGCCGACGATACCAACGGGGGCTTTTCGATCTTCGATTCGCTGCACAAGTGTCTTGACGTTCACGCAAGAGATCCTTTCTGAATCCAATGTCAAACAATTCACGGGCTGGGATGATAAGAGGACGCCTCCCCGGCGTCCATCTTAGACTAGAACCAAACTACCGCGGTCTGGTCGGTGCGGGCGGCGAGCTCAACGGCATCCGCACTAAGGTGGCACAGGTTATCGGATCATTCGAGGTAGGTTTGGCTGCCCGGCGCGATGGTGGGGTAGTCCGTCGATCCGCTCTTCAGATCGGCGGCATCCATGGCCAAGATGGGGCTGATTTCCACGGTGCAGTCGGGGTCGCCGCTCGTTGTTCTGGGAATCTCAACCCCGCAGTCCTCAAGCCACCGCGCCGCCCGGCTGCTCTGGTCTTGCCGTGAAGTTTCCGGGCTGTCTGCGCCGGTGGCATTCTTGATAGGGCTAAATACCTCGCCACGCGTCGATTGCAGGAGAAGTGGATTCTTCGCCAGGGGCAATGTGTCGAATACGAACATCTCGAACTTGAACGCATTTGGCTGAGTCGGCTCGACCATCTTGCCTGTGACGATGTCAATATGTGGCACTATCTTCTTGGCCCGATGCCACGGCAAGGAAACATCAGAACCAGCCCGTGTCAACAATTCCAGGAAAGATTGGCTCAAGACATGCACAGCGATATTGGCAGCGTCATACGTCCGCGTGCCGTCGGCATTCTTAACTACGGCCAACTCGGCTGGTAGGTCGGAGTACTCCACTACGCTCAGCTTACCGCCCACCAAGGCGAACACACCCACCGGCTCTTCGTCGAAGGCTTTGCCAATGGTCAAACTCGATGCTTGTGACTTGCTCTCTTGATGAAGCCCAAGCAGCAGCGGATCAATCGGCTTGACCAACGGGTTATCGACCTGGAAGTAGCTAAGAAGTTCCACGCCGTTAGAGGCCATGTCGCTAAGAGCGCCGCTGGCTGCGAGGGCCCGAATCGTGCCACCATGACCGTCCGGCGACAGGGCTACGCGATGCTTCTTAGCCAGCAGAATATGCCCGTCTTGATCGACGGCGGGCATCACGCCTTGGGTGAAGAAGAAGACCTGCTCGGGGTCGAGCCCAAAATGGCCATGGGCATCGAAGAATCGCTTGGTCTGGGCGTCATTGTCCGGAGAGGTCATCACGTACCATCGAACCTGGTGGCCAAACCGCCGCTCAGCTGCCAAGAGCGATTCAGCGAAGAGTTGAAACAGCGGCTTATGCTTGATCGGGGAGGCGGGGAAGGCGCCCTTAGGGCCATCAAAGCCCAGACGCGTACCTTGGCCCCCAGCCACCACCATGGCAGCGACCTTTCCGGCAGAGACAAGGTCTTTGCCACACTGAACAGCTGAGGCATATCGCTCCCGCTCTTCGGGAGACCGAGAGTTGGCCGGCTTGCACGGCGGAGGGCGAAGATCAACTGGCGGCTTCGCTTCAGCCGTCGGGTCAAGATGCTCTGCGATCAGATCACCTACCAACGCAAAATCAATCCGGGCGACATCAGCCAACAGCGCCTCACGCTGCGGCTGGTCAAGCACTTCCCAATAGGCAAACAGGTGGGCCTGCCCAGCCTCACGCGCCGTCTTACTGAGTTGGTCGAAATCTATGAACAAACATCCACTCCAACAAAAAAGGTGAACAAGAAAGGTGTCAGGAAGATTTATCAGGCCGCCTATCCACACTCCAGGCGTTTCTGGGCTAGTCAATTTGTCCATGCGCAGCCAACGGCTGTCGTTCAGAGTTTGAAGTGCAGTGTTATCCGGCTGCACTGAATAGAGGCCGTAGGCTGGCACCGTAAGCTACTCGCGCATGAGGTTGGTCTCCAACAGCCTTCAGAGATCGCGATCCTCGGACATCCGTGTGACGCTGTAGCCATCCAAGGCACACGCACAGTACCCGGCCCAAACAGGCCACGCAACGGCGAACAGTTGCGGCTAACGGAGCTTCTAAGATCTTCGTGGTTGGCCTGACGCCTTTTCCTGGCCGTCGCTGTCTCGTTGCTGGTTCAGCCTCCACGACATAGGCAGGCGTGGACGGCGCGGCGTAGTGCGTTTTCTCTGGGATCGTTCCAGAAGTTGAGGCCCATTTTGTTGCTGGCGTAAGCGAACCCAATTTGCGAATCGGGGTCGCCGTAGCCGGAGGGTCCACCCACGCCATATGTTCCAAAGGCCCTTGAGCTGCTGCCAAAGCGAAAGAATGACGATGGCTGCATGAATCCGCGGGAGTATGCTGAATCGACCTGGAGTACCATGTCGCGGGACCCTTGAGTCGGTGTCGCCGAAGGCAAGGTCATAGCAGGATTGTCAAGACGTAGCCGATGTCCGCCCGACACGAACTCATCGTACGCCCGGGCGACGCTCCTGACTTGTCCGATTCCATTGCCTGACGGAATCTCCACCGCACGGAGAGGCGGACGACCTATATCGGTTGGGCTCCTTGGCCAGGGATTCATCAACGCGCGAAAGCTCAGCGACCACGGGCGGGGAAACATCAGGGCAAATCGCGGGGGACTCCACCGCAAGCTACGCAACGCTTGGATTGGTCCAATTCCTTTGATCTCGGCGATACGTTCCTCCGGCACGTTGGTGGGTGTTCCGATGTAGAACTCCAGACCCAGCGGCTGGGCAACCTCTTCCTGAAAAAACCGACCGAGTGTTCTCTGTTTGGGGTCCACGCGGCTGATCAGTTCATTTTCCAGCCAACCTATCGTCCAGCAATGATAGCCGTGCCGGGTGCCTGGCTCCCAGACAGGGCGCTGTCGGGCTAGCAGGGCAGCCATATAGTCCGCATCAGCGATCCGCTCGGCATTCAGGATCTCATCTACAACACACAGGCCGGCCTGATGTGCCAACAATTGTTCAACGGTGATGTGTTGTTTTCCATGCTGCGCGAACTCAGGCCAATAGGTTGCTACCTTCTCCTCCCACGAGAACAAGCCGCGTGCCCGCGCAACCGCCAGAGCCATGGCTGCAAGTCCCTTCGTGGCTGAAAAAACCAGCACAAGCGTATCCTGCTCCCAAGGCGCACGGATTCTGGGGTCTCGGAATCCGCCCCAGAGGTCCACGATTGCCTGGCCGCGGCGGTAGACCGCACAGGCTGCGCCAAGTTCGCCCCGCTCGAGGAAATTGCGCTCAAACTCGTCTGCGACTTCTTCGAATCCGCTGGCGACTGTTCCCTGGGTGATATTTCCTAACGATGGTCCAGGCAAGATCGCTCTCCTGTCGCGCCGTTTCGTGATCGGCGTAAGGGATGCACAAGTATCAGCCTATCCGATCCTGCCCCTTGTGGCTTCGTTCATTGTCCAAGGTTATTCACTTCGGTCGCGGAGAAACTCTGTAAAAATGCCGTCGTATGAGGAGGAGCAGCCGCAAAGCAGGTGAGCCTGCAGGGCGCATGTCATACTGGTCGTCATGACGGGCCCTCCTGCGGTTACAAAATTCGACGATTCGCATGGCTGATTTCGCATCCGGCATGTGTGCTGCTATGATGGTCTCTTACGGGCTGACGGCTGGAGGGCCCCGTTCTTGGCCCCTCTTCTTGGGCAATGTCGGGAGACACGATGATGGAACGACTTGGTGGGTTGACCGTAGCCTTGTTGGCTGTGGCTGCGTTGGCGATGGGGCCGACGGAGGTTCGGGCCGATGATGATTTGGTGGGGCGGATTGCGCGGGCTGGTGATGCCAAGGACTATCCCGGCGCTGATATGGTGGTGGTTCTTGATCGGTCGGTTGTTCAAATTGCTGCCGATGGGTTGGCGACCACCAACCGGATTCGATTGCTCAAGATTTTGACCGACGGCGGCGTTCGTGAGCAGTCGGTACAGCAGTTCGATTTCGATCCGTTGACCAATCGTTTTCAAGTGAAGGCGATTCGTATCCACCGGGCTGAGGGTGGTGTCGATTCGGTAGACTTGAAATACTTGCAGACCGCGCCCTCACCAGCGGGCACCATTTTCTGGGGCGGGATGTTTCAGACGGTTTCCTTGCCGCGGCTGGAGGTGAACGATTGCGTTGAACTGGTCACCACCAAGACCGGGTTCAACTTGGCCTATCTCGACAAATCAGCCCCCGGACCCGTCGTTGGCGCTGCGACGCTCGAGCCGCCCATGGCAGGCCACTGGCACGACACGGTTTATTTCCAAGAGTCATACCCCATCATCGAGAAGGCGTACATCGTGCGAGCGCCGAGGGAGAAACCCATCCAATACGAGGTGTGCCACGGGCAGATTCAGGCGTCGGTGCAGTTCAAGGGCCAGATGACGGAGTATTCGTTCGTAGCCAAGGATGCCGGCATCGTTCCAGGCGAGCCGCGTGCGTTGGCCTTTGGAGACAAAGCCTGCAAGCTGGTACTGACCACCGTCGAGGATTGGATCGCCAAGTCGAAGTGGTTCCATGATGCCAACGTCGGGCAGTTCGAGTCAACGCCGGAGATCAAAGCCAAGGTGGACGAGATCATCGCAGGCATCGAGGACGACACCGAAAAGATGCGGGCGATTAACTGCTGGGTGGCCGACAATATCCGCTATGTCGGAACGACGCGCGGGCCTTGCGAGGGGTATACCATGCACTCGGGCGTCGAGACCTTCCGGGATCGCGGCGGCGTCTGCAAGGACAAGGCCGGCATGGCTGTGACCATGCTAAGGGCAGCCGGTTTCGATTCGTTTCCGGTGATGACCCAGGCTGGCTCGGAGGTAGAGGCTACCCCGGCGGATCAGTTCAATCATGCCGTTACCACCGTTCGCAATGCCGATGGCTCGCTGCTGCTGCTGGATCCGACTTGGGCGCCCAAAAGCCGCGAGCTGTGGTCATCCCGCGAATGTTTGCAGCACGTCATATTCGGCATACCCGAGGGCCACGAGTTGGCGCGGTCTCCCTACTTCCCCCCGGAGCACAATAAAATTGAATGTGAATCGAGAGGCCTCATCGATCAGGAAGGCCGACTGGAAATCCACCTGAATTACGAGTTGGCCAATTATCCAGACACCAATTTTCGTCGAGGCGTGACCCGGGCGCGCAAACCTGATCAGCGGGCGCTGGTGGAAAGCTGGCTGGCCCCCTTGGGTGGGCGGTACACCATGACCAAATTGAAGCATTCAAATCCCACCGACTACCAGCAGAACTCCAAGATCGATGCGTCGGTTCAGGTCGATGCCTATGTTCTGGGGACCGGGCCTATGAGGATGTTCCGCCTGCCACTGCTTCAGCATCCCTTCGGGCAAGTGTTCATGGCTGATGTGTTGCAGGAGGTGCCCAAGAACGAGGATCGCCAGTTCGGCATGAAGATGCGCACCACTCGGCTGCTGAACTACAGCGACACGCTTGATTTGCCTCGCGGTTGGGTTGTCGAGCAGGTACCCGAAAATGTTGAAATCGATAATGATGCCGCCCGTTTGGTCTTCAAGACTGAAACCCGTGACAACGCACTGCACTACGAACTGGAAGTTGCTGTTAAGCAACACATCATTCTGGCTGACAACTATCAGGATTACTACGAGGTCAACAAGAAACTGCTCGAGTTGAGGGATGCGTGGATCATGTGTAAGCCCGGTGAGAGCCAAAGCACGCCCGTGGCTGATGCCCATGCCTCGGCAGAGGAGGTGACCCGATGAGAGGTTCAACCGTGGGGGAAGGCATGTTTCACAATCTAAAGCGGGGCGTCTTCGCCTTGGCTTTGTTGGTTGTGCCTGCGCTGGCATTGGGGCAAGAGTTGCCCAACGTCGGTCAGGCAGAATACCCCAATGACGATGCCGTGATCCTCCGTTGGAAGCAGGTTTGGACTCTGGAGGAAGATGGCAGACAAGTCTATGAGGATCACCGCTTCGTCAAGCTGCTCAATGATCGATCTTGGCGTCGCTACGCGGACCCACGCATCGATTTCCTGGATGGAGCAGAATCGGTCGAGATTCTCGCAGCCCGAGCGCACCTGCCCGACGGCAGCGTATTGAACATTCCCGCATACTCGTTCAACACGGTTTCACCGCGCGGGGTCTTCCGTTGGCCTGCCTTCTCTGGTTGGCGGCAATTGGTTTGCACTTTTAGTGGGGTGCAGAACGAGGCTGTCCTCGAACTGCACTACAAGCGCACCAGCCAACCCCGCACGCGGCGATGGCTGTCGGCAGACTTGCGGATCGGCGATGTCGATCCGGTTGTAGAACGCGTTGTCGAGGTCAATTTGCCTTCTAGTGCCAAGCCATTGCACCACAAACTCACCTTGGCTAAGTCGAACTTCGAGCAAATGAGCGAAGGTAACCAGGCTCGCTATCGCTGGGTGTTCAATGAGACCGCTGCAGATCCAGACCAAACCGCTTGCCCCCCTTGGAGGCAGCGCTGCGGTCGGTTGGTGTTTAGCGACTGTGCGTCGAGTGCAGAATGGGCCGGCGAAATTCTGCGCGAAGTCGATTCAGCCGGTGAGCCAAGCAAGCACCTGCGGAAATTCGCCAAGAAGGCGACCGAGGGTGAAGTCGGTGAGATCGGTCGCATTCGAGCGATCGCCGCCAAGTTCAAGACGACATTCAATTTTGTAAATGATGCGCGCACTTGGGTGGGGCGCAGCACGCGATCAGCAGATGAGGTTTTTGACAGTTGCTACGGTTCTCCGCTTGAGAGTGCAGGCCTGCTGCTTGGATTGTTGCGGTCCGCCGGAATCGATGCTCATCCTTGTGTTGCGGTAGATCGTTCCCTTTTTTCCAAAGACATCGCCAATGAAGCTGACTTGGTGGCCGTGGTGATTGAAGTGGCTGCGCTTGCGGGGCCAATTCGGCTCGATCCTGCCTCGGGCATCATCAACCCCAACGGTCCATGGCGGGACCGTGATCTCATCTTAGAAGAGGGCGGAAAACTGCGGCGCGTTTCTCTGGCTATGTCAACCGCCGAGCCTGATTCGGTGCGGATTGACGGTCGTCTCGAAGTGGATGAAGAAGGCAAGAGCCTCTCGGGACAGCTAACCATTGAATTGGCCAACCTGTTCGTCAATCCCGAGGCGCTGCGGGATGAAGCCAGCCGCAAGAAGCGGTTGGAGTCGATTGTTTCGCAACTCATGCCGCACTTGAAGGTCACTAATTTCTCGGTATCGCAGTTCTCGCCGAGCCGCATGGTCGCGTCGGTCTCGATTGAATCATCCAAACCATTGAAGGACGTGTACGGCAAGAAGATGTTTGAGATCAGCCTGAATTCTCCCGCGCTGGCCAAGGCCCAGCTGCCGATCAATATCCCGGCGCGGCGAACGGCGATTCAATTGCCAGGCGTGCTGAGAGAAGACATCCGTTTAACCATCGAGTTGCCCAAAGGCTGGTCGCCCGCCATCGTGCCCACGGCGTTCGACTCCGGGCAGCAGGCCTGGGGGGCGTGCCAGCTGAACGTCGAAGTCGCCGACGGCAGCGTGCAGTTCAACCGGAGCACCCGATTCGATACCCGTCAAATCGCAGCCGAAGATTTTTCCTCAGTTCGCCAGGCAGTCCGCACACTCCAAGATCATGGCGGCCGGACGTTCCTGATCGAGAAGGTTGACCGGTAGTCGATCGGCCACAGCGCTGTTTGAGACCTCTTCAAATTGCGTTAGGATACACAGCCGAATTGAACGAATCGAACCATAAGGAGTGTCCTTGCGCCCATGCCATCGGTTTTTGAAACGCTTAGCGAACGAGGCTTCATAGAGCAGGCGACCGACCCCGAGTTGGGTAACCTCCTAGCCAAGAAGAAGCTTACGCTGTACGCCGGCTTTGACCCCTCAGCCTCGTCTCTGCATATTGGCCACTTGGTGCCCATCATGGGCTTGGCCCATTTTCAGCGGGCGGGCCATACACCGCTGCTCCTGGTGGGTGGGGCCACCGGCATGATCGGCGATCCCAGCGGAAAGTCTGAAGAGCGCAATTTGCTGACGTCCGAGCGCGTCCAACAACACAGCGACGCCCTGGCTAAGCAGATGACACGCTTTGTCAGCTTCGAGGGCGACAACGCTGCGCGCATGCTCAACAACGCCGACTGGATCGGGGAATTCAGCTATCTCGAGTGGCTTCGCGACGTGGGCAAGTATTTCACGGTCAACATGATGTTGGCCAAGGAGTCGGTCAAACGCCGTGTCGAGAGCGAGCAGGGCATCAGCTACACAGAGTTTAGCTACATGCTCTTGCAGGCCTATGACTTTCTGCACTTGTTCCGTGAGTCCGAATGCGTCTTGCAGGTTGGCGGGTCGGATCAGTGGGGTAACATCACCGCCGGTGTGGACCTGATCCGCCGGGTGTGCAGCCAGCAGGCCTTTGGTATGACCTTCACCTTGATCAAGTCAGCCGGCGGCGAGAAGTTCGGCAAGACCGCAGCCGGTGCGGTGTGGCTGGACGCGGAGAAGACCAGCGTTTGGGATTTCTATCAGTATTGGATCCGCGTCGATGATCGCGACGTGATCCCCTACTTGAAACTGTTTACCTTCTTGCCAATGGATCGAATCACTGAGTTGGAGCAAGAAGTAGCTGACCAGCCAGGCCGGCGCACTGCGCAGAAAATCCTGGCATTTGAAGCAACCACCATCGTGCACGGGGCTGAGCAAGCAAAGGCCATGGAGCAAGGTGCCAAGATGCTCTACGGACAGGAGCTCAAGGATCTCTCCGACGATCAGCTCCAGGTGCTC
>JAJDDP010000113.1 GCA_029260235.1 Phycisphaerae bacterium
TGCAATAACGACGGCTGGCTGGACATAGGCGTGACCAATGGCTGGCGGGCAGGCAAATTCGCGACCGATCCATCGAGGCTCTTCCTCAATTCAGGAAGCGCTCCCTTCACCTTCAGCGACGAGTCCAGCCTCGCCGGATTCAATGACACCTTCTACGGCGCCAGCCTAGTTGCCTTTGATTTTGACCGCGACGGAGACCTGGATGCTGCTCAGACTACAATGGCTGTGGATGCGATTCCGTCGTCGATACGGTTGCTGGAGAACTCTACGCTCAATCCTCCCCAGACCGCGAATTATCTGGTGATTAAGCCGCGGATGGACGGGCCAAACTACCTGGCGATAGGCTCGACCTGCCGCGTGCTGGCCAACGGTGTAACTATGACCAGGTACATCCAAGCTGGCACCAGCTATCTAGGCCAAGAACCTGCCGAGGCATTCTTCGGGATGGGAAGCGCCGCGGTGGCCCAACAGCTCACAATTTCGTGGGCGGACGGCAGTGAGACTGTTCTGGCCAGTATTTCAGCCAATCAAGTATTGGTGGTGAATCATGGCGGGTTCGGCGATCTTGATGCTGACGGCGCAGTAGGCCTGAGCGATCATGCCCTGCTGTTGAACTGCTTGAGCGGGCCAATATTGCCGGTCCCCGATGTCTGTCTGCCTGCCGACCTTAATGCCGATCGGACTGTCGACTTGGCTGACCATGCAGTCTTTCAACGCCGCTTCTCGGGTTCATGAATCAGGCCTTCACGCTTGGCAGAAACCGCCCGTGTTCGATCCCCCCCGAATCTGAAGCTACTCGTCCTCGGCCGCGGCGGTGGACGTGTGGTCATGAGTGATCAGCCAATCGTTCTTCTTCTCCTCAAATAGCAAAGTAAAGCGGCCACCCAGTGGCCCTGCTTCGCGGTCCAAGTGCCACTGCCCCAAGACGAGAGCACGGTTGGCACCAAGCGGTCGCACTTCCAACTCCGCGAATTCAAGTTGTCCCATCGCCTCCTTGTCCGGATAACGGCGGTTGTACCGATTCATGGTTGATTCCCATCCGCGCTCCGTATTGCCCCCTGATGAGAAACTCAGTTTCGGCGAGCGCCAATAATGGCGCATGAAGGCGTCGATGTCGCCAGCGTTCCAAGCCTGCACCTGCTGGTCGAGTACCGCGACCACTTGCAACTCTGTCGTTCGCAAGCGATCGGTGCAACCCGAGGAGCCAAACAGCACGCTCGCCCCCGCCAAGCTGGGGATGAGTTGTCGGATTAGCCGCTGCCTAATTCTGGCTACACAGCACGGCGATAGCCCTGTCGTTTTCTGGTTCATTCGACATATCCAAGTGATCGAAGGCGCTCTAGTTGTTCTGGGCTAAGACTGGTCGCCTCTGGCACGAATCCTTCTGCCCGTTGCTGATTCGTCAGGAGTTGCTTCCCCAGGGCAGACCTAAGTCGCGCCAAGTCCTCAGGCGAATGCTCGATAAGATTATTCTGTTCGTAAGGGTCGTCTTCAATGTTGTACAATCCCATCCAACCACTGGCCTGCGTGACCATGAACTTGAAGTCCCCGACGTAAATCCCCTTCTGTTCATCCCCAAGCTTCACTGATTCGATGAAGGCAGACCGCCCTGTGCTTGCAGGCGTGCCCCCCTCCTCGAGCAGGAGCGGTAGGAGGGAAACGCCTTGTAGGCCGGCCGGCAGTGGAATCTTCAGCTGATCGAGCATCGTCGGCATGAGGTCGATTGACCGCGATGTCTGCGACACGCTCCTTTCCGGTTGGGCGACGCCAGGCCAACGAATGATCATGGGAATGTGGGCGTCGGTGTGGTGAACGCTCCAGCCATGCTCCCAAAGATCATGCTCGCAGAGGGCTTCGCCATGATCGGACGTGATGATTACAACCGTGTCCCCCCACAGCCCTTCTCGCGCCAGATCGTCATGCAATAGCCCGAGATAATGATCTGCTTGTCGGACGCCCGCTTGGTAGGCAGCCGACCAATACTCTTTGAAGGGATGAAGGCGGCGGTGCCTTTTCTTTTGGGCCATGTAGCTTGCAGGAACACGACCCCCCAGATACTTGAGCGCTTGGGATTGCTTTGGGGTCATGGGCACCTTCTCACTATTTGCTTCCACCGCATCCAGGAGAGGCTCAAAAAATCGCATGCTTGCATCGTAAGGGCCATGGGGGTCCATGTAGTGCAGATATAGAAAAAACGGTTTGGAGGTGTCGCGCTGAGAGAGCCATGTCTTGGCAGCGTTGTTGATGACCTCTCCGCGTGTCGAGTTGTTGGCGAAGCTGGTATCGAAGTGCTCAAAACCCTGGCCAAAACCGTACTCTTTCAACAGAAGCGGGTTGGCTACGATCGCCGCGGTGGAGTAGCCGTTAGAGCGCAGCAACTCAGCCAGCGTCTCGAACGAATCGTCGAACACAATGAGCTGTTTCTTCCGGGTCGTCTTGGTTCTCTTAGGCTGACGGTATTGGGTGACCTTGTGAACGCCAGGATAGAGCGAGCAGAAAAAGGAGGCCATGGATGGTTGAGTCCATGGTGCGGAGCTGATCATGCGTTCGAATCGAACGCCTTCAGCAGCAATGGCATCTATGTTGGGTGTATGGCCTGACGCGTTGCCGTAGCAGCCTAGATGATCGGCTCTTAACGTATCAACCAAGATGACGACGATGTTGGGCTGTCGAATCTCGGCATCTGGAGGGGATTCTGCCAGCGCCGGCGCAGAAGCCAAACTCCAGGCGACAGCGAGCAACACGGTCAAGACAGACTGGCAAGAGAACATGAAAGTCACCTCAGAGACTATCGCCACAACCAAACCGATGAGGCTGAGCACGCCCGAAGAACGGCTGCGTGGGTTCAAGTTACCACAAGATGTCGCGAGGTACACTGCCAGACAAGAAGGCCGACCCGTTTGTTGATTCTTGTAGGATGGGATTCGCCCTTCGACATCAGGCCTCGAATTAGTATGATGGGCTCAGCAGGCTGGCATCCAGCCGGTCCCGCGTGGATTCCTGCTGCGGTTCGGGCCAACCCAGCTCTCCTTGCCAAGTAGGCGATAGGTGATCGAATGCGTATGGTTCAAGCGATAACGCTGTTGTTGTACATCCTCCCCCTCGCAAGCCCCGCCAGCGGAGCCGCAAACAAAGCGCCCAGCAAGAGCTCTAGCGAATCGCCTGCCTCAACGGCACCGACACGATTTGCCGCAGGCCGCCCGGTCGATTGCCTGCACATCAAACTGGAGCTGGCTGTGGATGTGCCCAAGAAGCATGTCGATGGCGTAGCTAGCCTCCAACTGCAAGCATTGCGTTCCGTGGAGAGCGTTGTGCTCGACGCCCACGATTTTGAAGTACATCAGGTCCAGGTAGCGCTCGACGGCCAGCCACTCAAGCCGGCCGAGTACGACAACAATGGCGATTCGATTGAGGTGTTTCTTGATAGATCGCTCGATTCAGGCGGCGAAGCATCCGTGGTAATACAATACAGCGTGGATGATCCGGATGATGGGCTTACTTTCTTCGCTCCGTCGGAGGATGAGCCGGACGTGCCCTTCCTGGTATGGTCGCAAGGCGAAGCCGAAACGAATTCGTATTGGTTTCCATGCTTCGACCACCCCAACGAACGACAGTCGACCGAGTTGATAGTCACGACGGACAGCAAGTTTCAAGTCAGCTCCAACGGCGAGTTGATCGAGCGCAAAGAAGATGCAAAGGCCAAGCAGGTCACCTATCACTGGCTGCAAGACAAGCCTCATGTTGCTTATTTGGTTTCGATGATTGTCGGCGAGTTCCACATTGAACGCGATACGTGGCGCGGCAAACCTGTCGAATACTGGGCTCACCCAAGGTTTAAGGACGACGTCTCCCGCTCATTCGCCAACACCAAGCGGATGCTCGATTTCTTCAGCGATAAGATCGGCATCGAGTATCCCTGGCATCGCTATGCCCAGATTTGCTGCGAGGGTTTCGGGGGCGGCATGGAAAATACATCGGCCACAACGCTGGGGAATCGTGCCCTGCACGACGCCCGTTCTATCCTGGACGGTAATTCGGACGGCCTCATCGCCCACGAACTCGCTCACCAGTGGTGGGGAGATTTGCTCACTTGCCGCGACTGGGCCCACCTGTGGCTCAATGAGGGATTCGCCAGCTACTTCGAGGCCCTGTGGGCTGAGCACGATCTGGGCGACGATGAGTTCCGCTACAACATGTATCGAAAAGCAAGGGGAGCCATCTCTGGAGGCAAGGAGAGGCCGGTCGTAGACCGACGTTACAGTTCGCCCGGTTCCATGTTTGATTCCCGGGCTTACCCCAAGGGTGCCTGGATTCTGCACATGATTCGCTGCAGCTTGGGGGATGACATCTTCTGGCAAGTCCTCAACCGGTACGGCACCCAGCATGCGAACAGTACGGTCGAGACTTATGACCTTCGCAAGGCGATTGAGGAGCACACCGGCAAGTCGTTCGAGCGCTTCTTCTACGACTGGACCGGGCGACCCGGAAATCCAGACATAACCGTAACTTACAAATGGCTGAGCCAGGACGGGCTAGCCGAAGTTTTGGTCGAACAGAAACAGGACGCGGACGCCTTTCATTTTCCGTTGGTGATCGAGTTTGGCTTCGAGGGCCGCGATCCAATCACCTTTAAGCGGGACATCAAAGAGAAGGAACTGCGGTTCTTCCTCCCGCTCCCCCAACGGCCTCGCCTCGTTCGTATCGATCCAAACCAAGAAGTGCTCATGGACTTGACTGAAGAGAAGAGCAAACAGTTGTGGACGAACCAACTAGGTAGCGATCCCAACCCAGTTGCCCGTATTCGTGCAGCCGATCATTTTGCCGATTCAAGCGATGTACAAGACCACAAGCTCCTGGCAGCTGCCCTTGGAACTGAACCTTTCTGGGCGGTACAAAAAGCGATCGCCGAAGCTCTCGCTGATGTTGGCGGCGAAATTGCCCGAGACGCCCTCATCAAAGGCTTGACCTTCCAGAACAACAAAGCCCGCCGGGTATGCATCGAGCAGTTGGCTGCGTTCACCGATGACGCAGAGGTCACCAAAGCCATCCGTCCGCTGGCAGCTAGTGGCGATCCGAGCTATTCGGCAGAGTCAGCCGCCCTGGAAACGTACGCCGCCCTGGGTGCCGATGACGCCTATGAAGTATTGGTCGGGGCATTGGATCGCGATTCTCGCTCGGAAGTACTACGCAGGTCAGCGCTGGTCGGGCTAGGTGAGTTGGATTCTGCTGAGGCTGCGGACGTGCTGATCGAGTGGACCAAGAAATCTAAGCCACGCCTGTGCAGACCGTCGGCACTCTGGGCGTTATCAAGCCTGATCAAGGACGCCGATCTTGACGAAGAAATGATGCAGAAGGTGCAGGAAGCTTTGGAAGCCTGCCTGGACGATAGCGGCTCCCGAGTAAGGATGGCCGCAGTAACAGCAATGGGTTCATTCACCTCAGCCGACAAAGCCATGATAAAGCAAATCGAAGAAATCGCTAAAGACGATGAAAATAGCCGAGTCCGCCGAGTAGCAGAGCGTTCGCTCAAAGCCCTACGCAAAGAACAGCCCATGCCCGATCAGTTGGCAGAACTAAGAGAAGAGCTGGCTGAGACCAAAGAGCGCAATGAAGATCTAAGCGAAAGGCTTTCCAAGCTAGAAGCCAACACAACCAGAGGCGAAACGACACGATCCAAGAGAGCAGCAGTAGGCACACCGCCACTGGGCGGCCCGTCGTAAATCAAGGGGCACTCTCGGCGGAGAAACAGGCTGCAAGGTGACCAGATTATGGTTACGGCGCGTCGGTGGAGATCGTCGCTTCCTCTACAATCACATCGTACTTGTAGCCGGCGCCAAAATCCTTCTCAAGCGCGATGATGCCTTCTACGATGACAATAGTGCCGACGTCTGCGTAGCCAGCCTCGGAGGTGACGGTGATGTCGTTACTGCCTGGCTCACCGGTACCGTCTTGGATGTGCAGCCAGTTCTTAGCCATGATCGCTTTGCTGGCTTTGACTACGCGACCTCGAAACTGGACCGTCTTTCCGCCTAGGTCAGCCTTCTTCTCAAACAGTTCAGCGACGGTCATGCCGCCCTCTAGCGGCGTGATCTTGGCCTGTGGCGAATCTGACGCGGGCGGTGCTGACAGGGCACCTCCGATGGGTGGATGGCCAGGAGGCATGGCACCACTTTGTTGGCTAACCTCGGAGCCCGCTTCGCCGCCCACAACCGCGGCCCTCCCGACGAATTGAATTATTTCAAACGTCCGGTCGAGGGTCTTGCTGTGGAAATTGCTCATGGGCATCATGCCAGCCACTTCTACATCGTCACCGACTGCAACGCTAAACTGCTTTGCCGCCGCCCAAAATTCACCCTTTTCCGAGGCAAGTAGGAGGTAGGTGTAGCCTCCCGAAGCCATTGTCTCCTTCACGGTTCCACGGAGAGAATTTGCGGCTGGCGCCGGTGCTGGTGCCGGGGCTTTGGCCTTGGCAGGGCGGGCAAGCTCTGAGGGCGACGAGGCAACCTTCATTGCCGAATCGTTCGACGGCTCGGGCATCTGCTTTTCGCCGCACCCGACCATTGGTGCAAAAACTAGCGTGCTGATCAGTAGCGTTCTTATGGATTTCATCTGATGGTTCCTATTCGGTCGAGGTTGACTTTCAATGTCGAAACTAGGCGCAGTGGGCTTCGCGCCCGCAGCCGCCAGGTCCTGCAAACATAGCGACTTGGCCAAGAACAGCAATACGGGCCGCCCCGCTGAAGCATGCATTTGACATGCCGGTAGCGGTAGGCTGGTCAACAAAAAACATCTGAGGCTCATGAATACCCTTTGTGTTCTCGGCTGGGGCATCCGCTCGTTCACACGCCCCACTTGCCCCCTACTGCTACCGCCTCCGACAATGACGTGATATGATAGCCTCAAGGCTCAAGAACGCAGATCCACAATCCGCCGAGCGGCTGCTCAGCAGAGGCAATTTGGAATCCCCATGACGCGACGATGCACCTCCCACACCTCTGCGATGATCCTCTCCGCCCTGGTGTTACTGGTCGGAGCCGGCTGCGAGCCCGAAGCCCAGCCGGATGGCCCGGCGGAGAAGCCGACCGCGAAGATGCCATCGGACCCCATTCCAGTCGCCAATCCCAGCCCTGCCCCTACGACCCCCGACGCCAGTCTCAACGCGCTAGCGGAACAATGCAAAGAATTCTTCTCCAGTGCGTCGATCCAAGAGCTCATCGGCGTCATTGAAATCTTCGACCGCGATCCCTTCGAATCGATGGATGACGCGGTGGTTCACTGCCCTTTGGGACGAGAGGGCGCGGCATGTCGTGAATGCGCGACGGCCATCGTTGAACACGTTCACGGCCCGAAATCAACGTGGCAGCCTCCCGACAACGACGACGCGGAACTCGACGATGCGGCGGCGTCACCAGCCAGCGACGAGAAGAAGCGTAAGTTGGCCAGGGTCGGAACGCGCTTCCGGGCGGCTAGGCCTCAAGCGGCCGCCGCCGATATGACGCCAAGCCAGAAAGAAGAACTCCAGGATCTCATGGCGCTGGGCTATCTTGGCGGATACAGCGAAGCGCCCGAATCTCAAGATGTGACCCTCCATGATGCCCAGTCGGCATTCAATGGCCTCAACCTCTACTGCTCGGGTCACGCGCCTGAAGCAGTGGCTATGGACATGGCTGGCAGTGTCCTACACAGATGGCGGCTGACCATCGAGAACGTCTGGCCTGATGCATATCGCTCGCAGCGGTCCGGTTTTTGGCGGCGGGTGCATTGGTTCCCCAACGGCGACATCCTAGCCATCTTCGAGGGCATCGGGCTGATCAAGCTGGACAAGGATTCTAACCTGCTTTGGGCATACCGCGGCGCATGTCACCATGAGGCATTCGTAACCGACGACGGCCGCATCCACGTCCTGACACGCCGCGTTAAGCTCCTGCAGAAAATCAATGCCAAACAAGAGGTGATCGAAGACCTCATCGCAGTCCTCAGCCCTGACGGCGAGCTCATCGAGGAATACTCAATTGTCGAATGCTTCGCGAATTCAAATTATGCCAGCCTTATCCAAAAGACACGCGACGACATATTCCACACCAATGCTATCCACGTCTTTGATGGCAGCCTGTCTGGAATATCGGAGCACTATAAGAAGGGAAACGTACTGATTTCAGTCCTTTATATGCACTCCATCGCTATCATCGACCCTGTTCGGCAAAGAGTGGTCTGGGCATTGCCCGGCCGTCAGCACAAATTGTTCAGCTACCAGCATGATCCGAGTCCACTGCCCAATGGCAACCTGCTCATCTTTGCCAACAGCATATGTGGGCAGCCAGCGCTATCTCAAATTGTCGAATTCGATCCCTTCAGCGGGAGGGTTGATTGGACCTACGGCGGCACACGCGAATCCCAGTTCAGTACGAGGACGTGCGGCTCCAATGCCCGGCTCCCCAACGGCAACACACTTATCACCGAAAGCGACAATGGCCGGGCTTTCGAAGTTACCTCCGGCGGAAAGATAGTGTGGGAGTTCTACAACCCCCATCGGGCCGGCGACAAAGGCGAATTGATTGCAACCCTCTTCGATGTGGTCCGGGTTAGCGAAGACTTCTTCCCCTGGCTGACCACACCGAACGAAGACCAATAGACGCAGCCGCGGAATGGACGGCACGCTGAAGATCAATACAACGGATAGCAGCTTCGGCGGAACGAGTACGACGTTCACCTACGACGACCATGAATTAAGAGTTCTTGCGGCGGCATGATCCTCAGTCGCTCGTCCACACCTCACGCCGCCGCAAGAACTCTTTATTCATTTCAAGTAACGACTCAAGCCGACTCGAATACGGGCTTTCTATACTCGATAGCTCAGGCAAGGTGAGGCTGACGGCGAGCACAGCTGAAGGGGAAGTTGCACTAAAGGTATATGATGAGCGCGAAAAGTGCCGCATTCAACACTCCGCAGGAACTGCAGGAGTTGCCGGGCGTAGTTCGTTTATTTTGATCAAGAATGAATTTGAGCAGGTCCGCGCATCGTTTGGCGTAGGGAACTCCAAAGGATTCATCAGCCTTGAAAGCGACGGAGAATCTATTCCCTTCGCACGGCCTGGCAAGATCGACTACATTTTTCTCAAAGCGGTGTATCCAAAGGGGTAGGAGTCATTGCGTTCGCGTTGGGGCGGGATCGATCCAGCAGGCCTGTGGTGCTTGTCGGCCGTAGTGTCCAAGAACTTGATCGCGCCCAAACGCAGGCAGCGAGTGCTTAGATTGGCAGACGGAATCGGTCCGAGCTGAGCGTGCAAGATATTTAGCGCGCTCAACCGGCGCGAGACTGTGGGTGAATTCGCGATCTATCTGAGCTAAGCCGCCCGTCGATAGTAGTAGCGGAGCAGCCCACCGAGACGCTCTCGGCATGCGATCGGCCCTTGGGTGGAACCAACCTCTCCACGGGGATCGATCAGGCGATTATCGAGACCCCGATGAGTCTTCTCGTGGTGATAGTGCATCGAGAACTCGGTAATCGCATTGCAGAGTGATCTCTCTCCGAAGAAGATCATGCGATTCAAACAGCCCTCCTTGATGGCGGGCACAAACCGCTCCTGGTCTGCCGTAAAGCCCACAAACGGCTTGGCGTCCTCGATCGGGATTCGGTCGATCTCGATCTCCGTAAATGGGTTGCGGGAGTAGGGGCCGAGGTGCCGCTGCTTGGCGGCGAAATTGAACAGGGCTCGGCACACCTCCAGGATGAACTTG
>JAJDDP010000114.1 GCA_029260235.1 Phycisphaerae bacterium
CTTTGATTTCGCGCCCCAGGCGGAAGTACAGCCGAGGATCTACGGCATGGGCCGGTTGCGGTGAACCACAGGCCAGGAAATAGACCAACCGCTCTTCATCACTGGCATTGGTCCAGCACCAATCGAGGAACTCCCCGTCACCGCCAAGATTGGCAGGATCTTCGGGCTTCCATCCCATGGAGATGTACCCATCCGGCCCGGCCACATAGGCCCGCCAATTTGCTTCCTCAACAAGCCGCAATACGAGTGCCTTCACTTCCCCTCCGAAATATTCCCCTGCCGGAATCGCCCCCGCGATCAGTAGCGCCGTGTCCACCGTGCTTGCGAGAACTTCGTAGCCTGCGTGAGAAGGACCACCTGTATTCAGATCAGGGAAGTGCACATAGATGCCGCGCCGTTTGTTATCCTCCCTCGCAATCAGTGAACTAAGTATGGCGGCTGCTCGCTGACGTCCTTGTTCCCGCGTGATCCAGTTGTGCTCCACGCCGATCGGAAGTGAGGAAAGCTGAAACCCTATGGCTGCGGAGCTAGAGACCGGTGCCTTCTTGCGGTCCTTGACTAGCTGCGCAGGTGTGCCAACCTCATTCCAAAAGTACAAGAAACTGGCATGTTGAACCTCATCAAGTAATTCGATCTCAGTGGATGAGAATTCGTATTGAATTGCATTGTCAGTTTCAGGTCGTCGATGGACGTCAGGTGGCACTGCGAACGCAGACCGGAAAGCGAACCCAGCAACGACCGATAAGACGCCCCCTACCAGAAAATGTTGACGCATCATGTTCAGCGACGATATAATTCACTGAAAGCGCTGTCAATAGTCAACCAACGTCGCCGGATGTCTCCATGGGGCCTTTAGCGAGGAGTATTGAGGCATGCCCGTTTCAATCGAGGACGTTGCCAGAAAGGCCAACGTCTCAATTAGCACCGTCTCTAGAGTCCTCAACCGCAGGAACCTGGTAAATGCCAGGACTCGCCAGCGGGTAGAGCGGGCCATCAAGCAATTGCACTATCGACCCAATATATTTGCCCGTGGTTTGATGCTCCAAAAGAGTGAGATGGTCGGTCTAGTATTGCCGGACCTACACGGCGAGTTCTATTCGGAAATCATCCGTGGAGCCAACCAAGAAGCACGCGAACTGGGCTACAACCTGGTCATTTCCTCTGCCAAGGACTCCGACGACACGCAGTCGCTTCTCGAAGGCATTCAGCAGCGGTCTTTCCTGGACGGTGTGGCCATCATGGTCTCGGAGGTCACCGGGGGAATGCAGGAACTGCTTGTCGATTTCGCCGTGCCTTTCGTCGTGCTAGATGGCAAGGTGGATGGTGCGATGCACGACAGCGTGGTGATTGACCAGGGCGAGGGCGCACGGGCCATGATGCGCCATCTGGTGAACACATGCGGAATGCAGCGCGTCTTCTTCGTGGGCGGTTTGCGAACCAACGTGGACACGATTGCTCGCCTGGAAGCCCATCAGCAAGTGCTGTCAGAAGCCGGCATCGAACACGGCCCCCTGGACATCTATCACTTGGATTACGAGTACGACACTGCCTACGCCCTGGCTACGGACAACATTCACGATTGGGCGGGCCCGAACCGATGCGTGTTCGCAGCCAACGACGAAATGGCCAGTGGAATAGTGGACGCAGCAGCAGCAGCCGGCGTCGCGATCCCTGACGACCTCGGTGTGGTGGGGTTCGATGACACGAGGGTAGCGCGAATTACCAGGCCTCCGTTGACAACCGTACGCGTTCCCATGTTCCGCATGGGAGCTGAAGCTATCCGTCTGCTATGCGCTCGCGTAGCGGATCCGATGTGCCACCCAACGGCCATCTCATTGCATCCGCAGCTGGTGATCCGTAAATCTTGCAAATGCGAGCTTGACGCATGAATGTCCTTTCTTTGTCGCTCGACGGAGAATTGAGATCGGCCTGCGTGCGCCTCCAGGGGCTATCTATGAGGAAGGGTGTCAATATTCGGCTCATCCCGATATGGATAGAGTTCTTTCCAGTGCAAGCCTGAATGCAGGCTTGGTTCTCATATTGCCGATGGCCCAGCTCCTGGCGGACAATTCGTATTCAAAAATTCCAAAGAACATTCCGGGCTTCAACTCCTCTACCCACAACTTCAGATTGCGTATTTAGCCGCCGAGCCGTGCCGGGAAGACCATTCCCACTACTTGTAGATGAGATCTGGAAAGTCCTCCTTCGATCGATCGGTCTTCCTGGTTCGCGACTGCCATCGCCTGCTGGATGGACATTGCCTGCAACTGTCTTGCGAATGAAACCGCGCGCCATGCGCAACAGGCAGAGTTTTTGGGGCGCTCTTGGTGTATTGCGCTACCAGCGGTCTTCGACGTTCGTTCCGGGTCTTGACCCTCCATCCCAGGTCCGGCTTGTTCTGAACCGACAACCATCCCTCGATTAAGTCCAAATCATTCGGTAATGTGAGGTGGGTTAGTTCGGCCGGACGCAGCCCGGTAAGCAGCAGCGTAAGAAAGACTGGAAACTGCCAGTCATCACACGATTCTAAGAACGTCCGCTCCTGGTCTGCCGTGAAGCCCACAAACGGCTTGGCGTCCTCGATCGGGATTCGGTCGATCTCGATCTCCGTAAATGGGTTGCGGGAGTAGGGGCCGAGGTGCCGCTGCTTGGCGGCGAAATTGAACAGGGCTCGGCACACCTCCAGGATGAACTTG
>JAJDDP010000115.1 GCA_029260235.1 Phycisphaerae bacterium
GGTGACGACCTCGGTGGGGCAATACGCACTATTGAGCAATCTGGGCTTCGTTAGCGAGTGTGTGCCGGAGGACCAGCGGCGTGCCGACGCGCTTCGGCACTTCCAATCCGCGAACGGCCTAGACGAGACCGGCACGCCGGATCCGAAGACTCTGGAGCGATTGGAGAAAGTCCACGGGTACTAGGGGCACACAATTGCGTGCGACCCTCCCCCTCTTACGCAAGGTGGAGAAACATGGCTACGCTTATTCTAGAACGATTGAAATGCGACAGGCAGCAAGAAGACGGCCCCGATGAAATCGAGGTCATCGCTCATGCTCAGAGTGGTTTGCGCCGATTTCGACGTGACGGTTTTACCAGCGGGTCGACTTGGGATCTCCAGAAGCAGTTGGGGATCCACGGCACGATGGTGATTGAGCTTTGGGAAATCGACAGTGGTCGTGACGCCTGGATTGATGCCGATGACCATCTTGGAAGCGTTGCAATTTCGGAGTCGGAGCTGGCCGGACTTAAGAGATTTGCCAAAAATGGCGCTCATTACACGTTGCGATTCCGGGTGCAACCGGACCAGGTGCAATCGGAAGAGAGTCCGGGGGCATCCGAGTCCCATCGCTGTTGTGAGGATATTTTGATTCCGCTCAGCTCGGCCTCGGCCGTTTCCGGACGTGTGGCACGCAGTCACCATTCGGCTGGCGGTGCTGACACAACCGGACAGGGGAGCTCTTCCTCCCATCGCAACATGTTCAACGAGGAGCCGGGCGACTTTGGCTTCGTCGTCTCGATTCGCAACACAAGACAACGCAGTGAGTCTGAAGCGGAGGCCTAAATGAATCTTCGTCTATTTGATCGTCGTAAGTTCGACAATGCTCTCGACTCTGGAGGCCCCGCATGAGTTGGCAACCGGATTACAGTCAACGAATCTTCCGCCAACGGAATGTGAGACCGCGGGGAGTCGCGGCAAGCGCTTTCGACCTGCGCGCCCCGGGCACATACAATTTGGGCCTCTACGTTGCCGAAGGCAGCAGCCTGCACGCCCGGAACACGCGAGGCGTGCTGGTCGTGCACATAGTCGTGAGCTTCGTCTTCGAGAACACGCGGTTTGGTGACTGGTTGCCTGGTCAGTCCGAAGCGTTCATCCATCAATACCGCCGAATCATTCACAGGGTTTGGAGCGACAAGTACCCGCTCACGACCGACAGCCGTTTCATTTCCATGGACACGGTGCAAGTGAGCGTGCACCTGGAGACCATCGACGTCACCGGCCAAGAGGAGCGCGATGAAAGCACAACACATTGGACCCTCTGGGTGCGGAAGGTGGCCAACTGGGCGGGCAGCTGGACCCGGGGCAGCAGTCGCCACGGCCTCTCCGATTCGGGGGATGTACAGGCAAACCGTTTTCAACCCGGTACGCCGAACCAAACGCAGCAGCGCGCGGTGGCTCACGAGTTCGGTCACATGTTGGGCCTGAGAGACGAGTACAGTAATAGCACCGGTGGCGTCCTCGACAATCCACATCACCTTCGAGATTTTAACAGTGTCATGAATACCGGTGAAGCTGTGGCAGAGCGTCACTACGCCCCTTTCGCCGAGTGGGTGAGTCTCAAATGGCGGTCAACGGACCACGGCGAGCGAGCGCAGGCGGCAGGCCAGCCAATCCTGTTCCGCGTGGCCGGTGCCGTGGATACCTCGAATGCTGGGTTGTAGCGGCCCATTGTTCGTGCCGGTCATGGAGGAAACAGGGACAGCCACTTATTGTCTCCCTGAAGGCTGCTGACAGCCTGTAGAGGCGATCGGACGGCCTAGGATGTTTAATCCTGGGGAGACTATTGTTACTAGCGGCGTGAGTGCTGCCGCGATGATGTAGTAACGAAGTAATCGTAAACGTGACCCGAAATCGGAGGCGGCTTCGAGCAGACGCTCGACTGGACGCATGGCCGATAGCGAGAAAGCAGATTTGAAATGAGATCTTTTGGATGGTACGCAGGAATGAGAAACACGATAGCATCGATGAGTGTTGTATCGCTGCTGCTGGCCGGCGGTTGCATGTCGGGAAGTGGACCTGGCGGCAGCACCGGGGGTGGGGACGAGGACGACACAGGCGGAGGGACCGAGAGCAGCACCGACGAGGGGGAGACAACTGGCTCTTCGCCGGGAGATCCCTCGTCAGGGACGCTCGGATGCGAAGTCGACATCGATTGTGACGACGGGCTCTTTTGCAACGGAGCAGAGAGATGTCTCCCGTGCGTCGGGGACGATCAGATCTCAATCGACTATTGCACGGAGCTCAGCAATCGAGGCATTACGGCGCTGTGCTCCCCTTCGCCACCCCCATGTTTCGAGGGACTTTGCGACGAAGATGCTGGTCAGTGTCTCGACTGTATCGACAATTCGGAATGCGACGACGGGATTTTCTGCAATGGTGAAGAGTTGTGCTTCGACGGCGGTTGCGTACCTGGCGCAAGGCCGTGCGATTCGACACTTTGTGATGAGACAACTGATTCATGCTAGAACGACGGTACGTGTGCGTCAGAAACCAATCATTTCTGAGATTGCAGGAGTAGGCAGTAATGCCTGAAGCCGCACGAAAAACTGATCTCACTACCCATCCGGGGTCGCTGGCACCTGGACCTTGCAGCCCGAACGTCAACATCGGCGACTTGGCTGCTTGGCGGGCGGTTCCCGGTGGCCTGGGTGGCGGGATTGAGGCCGCTTCTAAAGCGGTCAAGAGCATGATGGATGCTGTTGCGTGGGACCCTGTCACTACCCCCTTGGAGTTGGAGACGATCAAGGCCCACCTGGCCGATTCCGCTGGCGCGGCTGGCTCGCAGGGAGCGCCCGGCGCCTCGGCCGCGGTGGAGACCGGCTTCATCAAATTGGGTGCAACCAACGTCCAGGAGACAGCGACCTACACGAGTGCAGCGTCATCGGGTGCCGAGCCGGCAGCCCGGGCAGCCTATACCCTGGCGATGAAGGACGCCGTCGCCAGCTTTGCTTCCGATGCCGTGAAGGCCATCGCCGGCATGACTGACACGCACACTTGCGAGGTGCCGGGCGTTCCGCCGCACGGTCCAGGCGTAGTTACCAAAGGCAGCGCCAGCGTTTTCTTCAACGATCTGCCAGCCACACGCAAGGATGACGAGCTGTTTGAAGCGGCCGGTGGATCGAACCCCATCGCTATGGGTTGTCCCACGGTGTTCATTGGCGACGCCGGCGGTTCACCTGCATCCGCGGACGTGAGCGACCAAGCCGCCGTGGCTGAGCAGGTCGAGGAGCAAAGCAATCTTCAGTCCACCGAGGCTGCCCTGGTGCGTGCCGCTCAGTCGGGCGTGCCCTTGATCGAAGTATGTCCACCTTGTTCCCGCATGCCCACGGCCGCCGAAAACACGCATTCGACATTCGCAGTACGCGTAGTGAATGACGAAACCAACCAGCCGGTTCGCGGCGTGTCCCTGATCGTGACCTTGCCGGATGGAACCGAGGAGACCCATGTGACCGACGGCAACGGCGAGGTGGTCATCGACGACCTGGATGAACCCGGACTTTGCCAGGTTCGCTGTCAGATCGAAGACGTAACCAACGAAGAGACCGCGGGATTCGTCCGCAGGGAGTAACCCAGCGAACGACTCCAGGAGAAGCGAAGGTGCGCCCGGTTAAGCAAATAGCCTTATTGGCAGAACACCGCGTCCGAACCGGCGAGACGCTGGAGAGCGTTGCCGGTGAACACGGTCTGACCTGGGAACAACTCGCCAAGTTCAACTGGGACACGACCGATCCGCACCAGGTGAACAACCACCTTCGCACGGACGTCGGCGCCACCCGCCGGTCGCAAGATGACCGGTTCTTCGTCTTCGACGATGCCGATGATCCTGGGATCATCCTGGTTCCCAGTGAGTTTCGCGAAACCGGTCTCGAGACGAACCGCACGCATACTGTTCGCGTCACGTGCAAGCAGATCGAGCCCAATCTGATCACTTGTTGTCGCATACCTGGGACTACGTTCGCCTACGACAGCTCCTTTGTTCACCCCACCGTAGTTCATTCTCTCAAGCGGCTGGAGGATGCGCTTGAGGAACACCCCGATGCTAGGATCATGATTTTCGGCCACACTGATCGTTGTGGCCCGCCGCTGTACAACAAGAAACTCAGTGATCGCCGCGCCCAGAGCGTCTACGCCTTCATTACGAACCAGCCGGACATCTGGGAAGATCTCTACCAAGAGGAGCGTTGGGGAGATGCTGCTTTGCGCTCCATTCTTGCCGACCTTGGTTTCGATCCAGGTTCGAGTGCGGACGGGGCAGATCCTGGGATGGACTCGGCCGTTCGCGCGTATCAAGGTTCTAAACCGGAACTTCCGGCCAATGGCGATGCGGGACCCGAGACGCGCCGCGCCATGTTCCTGGACTACATGACCGGCGTGCATGACATTCGGGTGACGCAGGAGCAGTTCGTCGAACCGAGATTCATGGGCTGCGGCGAATTCAATCCTACAGTTGGACCGAACGATCACGAGTTGGCCAACGGCGGTCGCGGCGAGCGGCCGGGAAACCTGCCCAATCGTCGAGTCGTGTTCTACCTTTTCCGACGTGCGCCGCGCGACATTCCCTGTCGCCTCGGCGCCATCGAAAGGTGTAGGCGCGAGATCGCAAGAGACGCAGACCAGCGCACCAACCGCCATCCACTCCCGACATTCGCTTGTTCGTTCTACGACCGCATTGCTGCGCATTGTCGGTGTGAATGCGCTCCGGCTCCCGCACAAGATCCGCCTGGGGATGGGACTCTGGTGGTGAGGGTCCGAAACGAGGACCGCGAGGCGGTATCCGGTGCCCGCGTCACCATCCGCGGGCAGGAGGAAAACTGGACGACCAACGAATCGGGTCGAGTGCACATACCGTTGCCAGCCAGTGAGAGTTATGTGGTCGTCACCCGCGCGGACGGTTATCTTCGCTCGTCGGCCCGGTCGCGTGAAGTCGTGGCAGATCAGGAAACACGCTATTTCGTACGCCTGCGGCGCCCCGGGTCGGATGCACCGCCTGAGATTGAAACGGGAAGACTGATCGTGTCGGTTCGCACTTCGGGAAGAGAGCCTCTAGAGGGTGTGCTGGTGAGTCTCGAACATGACGGCGAGATCGTGGAGAGCGGCCTTAGCGTCCGGAGCAATGATAGCGGACCTGCGCAAGTTATCTTCGACGATCTCGATGTCGGCTACTACGTTGCCCACGGCGAACTGGATAACCATCATTCATCGAGCTCCGAGCCTATTGCGGTAACAGCGACGGAAGCAGCGACGGCCACGCTGTCACTGGCGCAACAGCAACCAGCTGCTCGCTGGAAGACTATCACTTTTCAGATTCCATCATCAGATCTCTATACCGTTGGTCTGGGAGTTTTCTACAGAGTGATTGAAGGTCAGTTCTCGGCAGAAATTGATCGAACTCAATACAATTGGTTCTTGAAGGCCTGGATGGGCGGCGTGGGGATACCAACAAAATCGGTGTCATGGGGCGTCGGTTCGATGAGTACTAACCTGATCTCCGAGTCATTCAATCCTGAGCAAGTCCATCCCGCGGCGGGTCCAGGATCGTGGGGCCGACGAAATATCCGGTTGGAGACGGGTGCGACGGACTTGACCCTAATCATTTACAATGCCATTCCGCCGCAACGTGGCCTTGGTGGCGGACCTTGGGAACCGTTCTTGGGGCGCAGTGGAAGAGATCTTCGATTGAGATTTACGATGACCGACACACTTGCCGCTGAGCGCGTTGCGTCGGTGAGAGGGTTCATCCGTTACCACGGCACGGGTTGGTCGAGACCACCACCGAGCAGCCCGTGGTTTGATCCTCCCACAATAGCCTGAATGAAGAGGGTGAGTTATATCACAACTGGGTGGACGATTTCCAGCACCTTGCAGGCTAAGAACTTGGCGTTCGGGATTCCGGCAGGTTGACGCATCTTGACATCATAGATGAGCTGTGAGCAATGCCGAGACGATTCAAAATAACCGACGCCCATATGAAGGCCTTCTCCGAGCAACAGCGGACGCGGTTTGAGGAGGAGATGGCGGTTTACCTTTCGAAGGAGTATCCGCAGGAAACAAAGCCGCTGGGCGACGACGGCCTGAGCGAACTGATTGGCGACGGTGTAGACAAGGCCAAAACGTACAACATCATCCTGGAGCGCGACGTCGCTCGGTACATAGAGTTCATGGTAATCCTGGCGCCGGACTTCGACGACAGCCCGGAGACGCCCTGGGCCAAAGATATTTTGACCAATGAATCTTGGACTCCCGAGCTCAAAATTGGTGCGATCAACGAAATGACCCGAACCGATGAGTAGCATCTGCAACATGGCGAACAGAGGTGGGCCTGACGGCACCGTGTCTCCTTGGGCGACGCGGACGGGGAGATGCCCAGGCACCGGCGATGGAAAGGCGTTGCCATGCCAAGGCTAACTGTGGAATTCGGCGCCGTTCAACTTGACGACTACTTTCATCGCGAGCTGCGGGATGCAGGCGAGAACGGCGAAGTATGGTTGACCGGCAACGTGCAGGGGGACGACAGCGGCCGCGCCGTCGATCGGCGGAAACTCGCCAGTTGGCCATTCGACAGCAACACCGTGTCGCTGAGTGGGTTTCAGATCACGACTGTTGTCAACGAAACTGAGCGAATCCAGGTCCGCTTCGGCATTTCAATCGCCGGCACAAGATACCTCCCCGCGGTGGCCGTGCTGAATTGGCGCCGCGGTGACGCCATGTCCGGCGTCAGCATGCAGGCGATGCAGTACTCCGTGAACTGGCGGCTTGTAGAAGTCGATCTTGAAGAGGATACCTTGAGTGATGGTGGAAACTCAGCGGTCGCGGGGGGCGATGCCGGCTCCGGCTTGCCGGGCGGTTCAACCCGCATGCGCATTCGCGAGCGGGAAGGCAGCCTTGCTTCGGTGGAGGGGGCAGCGCCGGTGGGGATGCCGGCACTCATGTGTCCGGCGAGCACCCTGGCCGATCTTGAAGTCCATGTATTCGGAACCGACGGCCTCCAAATCCAAGGTGCGGCCGTACACATCGAAGGTCTTTCCATGAGGATGGTGCGCAGCGCTCGGACTGATGGTGACGGCATGGCCGTCTTCCGATCGGTTTGCCCCGATGAATACGAGGTCACTGCGCACGGCGGTCGCCAATCGGGAAGGACAGTTGCTTCGGTATACTCTGGCTCCACTGAGCCCAACGCTGCCCGCGCGGAGATCGAATTGCCGGTGAGGTGCGATGTCGAGGTGACGGTCGTAGATGGAGACCGACCGGGCCGTCCCGGCGTGGGGCGGGCCACCGTGACAGTCAGAGGTGGGTCTAGGTTTACTCTGACGCGGCACACGCCTGCGGCCGATGGAGCGAACGAAGAGAGCGCGGTCCCCGTGCGTTTCGATGCTCTTGTGCCGCAGGAATACGCGGTGGACGCATCGGCCGAAGGGTATGACACTACCCATACGTCCGTCACGCTGACGCGAGATGAAACGATCGCTCGCGTGACCATTCGGCTTCATCGATCCGGTGTCAGGGCGCGCTTCATTCATTTCCGTACTGACAACGAAACCGATCCGCGAGAGACCGGCGTTCGGTTAGGCGTTCATCCCAACGACCTCTTTCTGACCAATGCCGCGGCGATTCGATTCGACGTTCCGGCCCGGCCAGTGCGAGAATATCGATTCAGACGTACGCTGGAGGAGAAAGTCTGGCAACGTGTTCGCCGCGTCTGGTCCGAAGCAGACTCCTCATCTCCGGGGACTTCCGACCACTGGGATCCCGACGAGTTCCCCGCCGAACGTACTACTCCGCCGCACCTTTATGATGTCGATGCGCCTGGGTGGTACGGCTGGGGGGTGACGCGATTGCGATCGCTGCCTCTCAAGGGAGGCTCCGGCAGAGACCAAATCGACCCGCAGGCGACGGAGGTGGTCCTTCAGCAGAACTTCCTGCAATGGGTTGAACTCAAGACCGGCCAAAGCTGGAGTCGGATATCGGAAAACCTGGCGTGGTGCAATCAGCTCTGGCTGCGATGGGATGAGGCCGGGTCAAGATGGACCGTA
>JAJDDP010000116.1 GCA_029260235.1 Phycisphaerae bacterium
GAAAAACTCGGTCGTAGTATCTTCGGTGGCACTGCTTGTGCCCTCGGATGCACCAGCCAGCGCGGTGCCCGTATTTGGACTTAACCCCGGCTCATTGGCCGGGCTGGAATTGGAAGACTCTTCGGTCTTGGACTTGTCCGACTTGGTTTCTGGCGAGGTGTACTCGTAGGATTCACCCGTCCTGCGGGTTGTCTCCAATTCAACCGAAACAGCCACGCGCACCCCTGGAATATAGCTAAGCTGGGCATATATTTTTTCTTCCAAGTGTTGCTCGCGCTTGGTCTGTTCTTCGAGCAGGCCGAAGCTGACTTCATCCTCAGGCCCGGGCACCTTCCGTGGTCGACCGTCAACACTAATCTTGACTCGATGAGGCGCTAGACCAGCGACCGCTCCGCTGACCATGTTGGCGAAACTCATCACCATCTCCTGGTCGATGGTCTTTGACTGGCCCGAAAACAGGTCTACCGATGCGGTGGGGGTCAGGGCCTGCTTTGCGCCGATCCGGCGCTGCAGTGCGTCGTTGATGAACACTGTGGCATGTTTGATGTACGGACTGGAAGAAATCGTGGCAGCCAGTTCGTTCTGAAGAGCAATGCGGAAGTTTCGGTTAGCCATGCTCTCGGGCTGGAAGGGTGATTGGTCTTTGAGCAGGTTTTCAAAGCCCATCGAAGTATCTTGTGGGAGGGCGTCACGCGCCATCAATTCGCGCACGAGTCGGTGGCGCTCTTTCGGATCGACCAGAAGACGGTCTCCAATTTCCTCGTAGTCTTCGCCCATGGCGTCCAATTGAGCAATGGCATCGCCCATTTCTTCTGCGCTCATGGGTTGGTCAAGCAGGGGTTCGAGCTGCTGCTTGACGGACCATTGACTAAGCCACAGCAAGGATATCATGATCACTGCAGCGCACAGGCCAATGGCCAACTGCTGTGATCTGGTCATCACCGCCAGCTGGGCTTGGATGCGTTGCAGGAGCAGTCGAAGCGTTTCCATGCTTGTTTCAATCCTTCACGGCTCCGCCGTAAAGCGGTGAATTTCACTAACTCTTGATTCCCGGCGCCCGATCGGCTCAGTCAGTCAGGGTTTACCTATGCACTAGACCCGCATCTGCTGGATTTCGCGGTAGGCGTCTTCGAGCCGATTGCGAACCTGCATGAGAAGATCAAAGGCGATACCGGATTTGTTAGCAGCTGCAAAAACCTCTGCTACGTTGTCGGTCTCACCGCGCAGCAGACGCTGCACGCCGTCGTCGGCTTCGTCTTGCAGGCGGTTGACCTCTTCCAAGTTGCTGAGCAAAACTTCTTTGAAGCTAGAGCCAGCCACCTGTTGGCCCGCTTGACCCGGCAGTACGGGTTTGACTGGGTGGACTGGGTTGGAACCACCAATCGAGTCAATAGCATTCGACATCAGCGATTACTCCGTCAGAAACGATTATGCAATTAGCCGCAACGCCCCAGCCATCAAGGTTTTGGTCACGTCGGTTACGGTTATGTTCGCTTCATACGCCCGGGCGGCCGTCATGGCGTCGATCATCTCGTGGGCAAAATCAATATTTGGGAAATGCACATAGCCCTTGTCCGCTCCGCTCTGCTGAGCATCAGGATGCCCGGGATCGTAGACCTTCCTTGGCGGCGAAGGATCTTTGACGATCTGCTGCACATGTACGCCCGATGCAGATGAACCACCGGCTCCGTTCCCCGGTGCCAGCAAAGCCACGCGTCGTCGATAAGGCGACACCTGTCCATCCGGTCCGCGGGTCGCCTGCATGTTGGCGATGTTTCCGGCAATCACATTCAACCGCGTTCGCTGGGCGATCAGGGCTGATGTACTAATGTCGAGAGCACCAAACATTCTCTAATCACTCCTTACAGACGCCCGCGGATCGCTTTGCGGGCACCATCGAAGTAGCCCGACAGAATCGTCGTAGACAACTCGTGCATCATGGCATTCTCTGCCAAGTCAGCCATCTGCCTCTCGACCGACATATTGGTGCCATCGTGGAACGAGAGGTTCTCCGCTGGATCGCGGGTGGGTGTGACCTTCAACCCACCTCGGCTATCGACATGGAACTCATCTGTCCCGGGCAGATTGAACTTCTTGTCCTTGCTTTCTTTGGCATTGTCCAACGCCTGCCCCAAAGCAGCCTGGAACTTCTTGGGATCAAGTTGCTTGGTCTTGTATTCAGGTGTTCCCCAATTGGCGATGTTGTTGGCGATAACGGCGTGACGGCGCTGCGTGTAGGCCATTGTCGCCTGCAACGCTGGGGCCGCCCCCTTCTCAGAAATACTCGAAATAAACATCAGGCCAATTCCTCAGTCCTACTCTTGCCTTGGCTACAAGCCTTGCTCCGACAACTCGATCTAGGCACCGGGCATCCGGCGTTCCACTCTATCTTGCGCCGATATCAGCCTCACCAGCCCAGTTTCCTGCGTTCGCTAACCGGCAGAAACTGCGCATCGGCAATAACGGCCGACGTTGCCGCCCAGCTGCAAATCACTGGCGTCATACCGCCGCAGCCAGTACAGCTCCATTGCGTTCCATGGCCTGGGCCTCCTCACGCCATTGTTTCAGCTTCATGCCGAGCGTGCGGATGCCAATCCCCAGTGCCTTGGCGGTGTTTGCTCGATGGCCTCCATAGCGCAGCAGCGTTTTCTCGATCAGCTGCCGCTCGGCGTCTTCGATCATCCGACCGTGACGCAAGTTGCTAAATTCCTGCACCGGTTCTGCCCCGCCAGTCAACCAAGAATCGATCCGGGCGGCTGACACCTCCAGCCCCGGAAACATCGCTACCATCCGCTGACAAATGTTCTCCAACTCGCGGACATTTCCAGGCCAAGAATATTGCCGCAATAGGGCGAGGGCAGGCGAATCCAGTCGCGTGGGATGTTTGCCGTCCCTAGAAGCCATGGACCCGAGGAAGTGGTGAACCAAATCCGCGATGTCCTCCAATCGCTCGCGTAACGGAGGAACGACCAGCGGCAAGACATTCAGCCTATAGTACAAGTCTGCCCTGAATCGCTTGCGAGCGACCCAGTCGCCCAGATTTCGGTTGGTTGTGGCGATCACCCGAACGTCTGCTCGGCGGGTCGTGCTGCTGCCCACACGCTCGAACTCGCCCTCTTGCAGCACGCGCAATAGTTTGGCTTGCAGCGGTAGGGCCATTTCCGAAATTTCATCCAGTAGCAGCGTTCCTCCGTCTGCCAACTCGAAGCGTCCCTTGCGCAGCCGATCCGCACCAGTAAAGGAACCCCGCTCATGGCCAAACAATTCGCTTTCCAGTAGATTGGCAGAGAGAGCTGCACAATTCAGGCACAGCATCGGGCTGTCGCTGCGAGGAGAATCAGCATGAACGGCCCGGGCTACCAGTTCCTTGCCCGTTCCCGACTCACCGGTGATCAACACAGTGGCGTTAGATTGGGCTACCTTTTCGATGCGCTGGCGAAGGAGAGCCATCGAGTTTCCATCACCTACAATCAGCCTAGGCCTTTGTAAATCGCCGATGGAAGCTCTGAGGGCTTCGTTTTCTCGAAGCAGCCTGTTGTTTTGCAACGCCCTTTCAACGACCACCGAGATTGCCTCAGCCGCAAATGGCTTTTGGATATAGTCGCAGGCGCCGAGCTTCATTGCTTCAACCGCAGTTCCGACAGTGCCATAGGCTGTCATGACGATGATCTGAGTTTCATCCTGACGTTCCCGCAGCGCCCGAATCAAGGCAATACCGTCCATACGGGGCATCTTCAAATCGGTGATTACCAGATCGAACTCACCGCGCCTGATCGCTTCAAACGCTTTTTCGGCGTCCTCAAAAGCGGTTGCAGCGTGGTCCTCGCGGCAAAGGATTTCTTCCAACGAATCACGGATCAACTCTTTGTCATCGATTACACAAATACGGGCCATCAAGCACTCTCCATGGAATGTTTATCAACTGGGGCAATCGAGACAGGTTTGAGAGGCAGATTAAGCATCGCCCCGCCTCCGGGACGGTCAGCCACCCGCACCGTGCCACCATGGCACTCGGCGATGCGATGGACGATGGCCAACCCCAACCCGGTGCCTGAATCCTTGCCGGTATAAAATGGATGGAATATGCGTTGTCGTAGTTCTGCTGGTACCCCCGGGCCATTGTCTGCCACGCGGAGTAGGTAGAGCTTTGCCTGGCTATCAAGAATACAGTCCACCCAGATCTCGCCATCGGGGCCTGCTGCGTCCAAGGCGTTGAACAGCAAATTGAGCAATGCCCGTTGAAGTTGTACGGCATTGGCTAGCAGCCGAACGTCGCAGGATTCCATATCGACGTGAATGACGGCTGCGTTGGCCTGCCTCTGCGGTGCAACCAGGGCAATGGACTCGTCCACGATGGGCGCCAGCGAGATTTCTTCCAATTCAAACTCGCCCGGTGCTGCGAATGCGAGCACGTCGTTGACAATGCCGTCCAGCGTGCGAACCCCTTTAGAAATCCGCGATGCCTTTTTCTTCATCTCCGGATGTTCGTGCAAATCCTGCTCCAGCATTGAGCTGAAGAGCTGGATTCCCGCCAATGGATTGCGGATCTCGTGGGCGACGCCAGCCGCCATTTCTCCCAAGGCAGCCAGGCGTTCCTTGCGGGCCAACTCGCGGTTCTTCTCTTCCAATTGCTCGCGCAGGCGGACGACTTCACCGGTCAGCCTCTCGTGCGACCCTTTGAGTTTGTCGGTCACCTCGTTGTAGGCGGAGATGATGGCCGACAGCTCTTGTTCGCGCGCCGAGAGTGCAAAATCTGGAGCAGCTATCGTGGTCATGATGCCTCGTCCAGCCTGTTGACCCGGCCGTTGGTGGGTGCCGCGGCGGATGCGTATGCAGAAACCGCCGTCCGCTGGGTTTGGACACCTTTGAGATCTTCAGCCACCTTGGCTTTGCGGGTTGATAAGACTCTCGCATCCTGCTCGTCTAGCTCTTTGATTTTCTTCAAGATGATGCCTACCTCCACAAGCAGCGAGTCTGCCTCCTTGCGCATCTCCGGAGAAAGTGCAGCCAACGCAGAAGGCCAATCTTTGCGATGTGGAGTCATCTCCTTGCCAACCTGTATCAGCGAATCCGTCAGCTTCTTGCGGTCACCCAACAATGCGATCAAGCCTGTGGTGTTGTTTGAAGCAATTAGCGACCTCTGACGCTGAGCTAGTTTTGACAAGTCGGCGTAAAACCCTCGTTGTTTCCGCAACAGGGTCAGTACTATCGCACCGCTGCTCTTGTTTGCGCAGCCATTCGAGTTCGGGGACATACCTACACTCTCCTTCTGAGGTGAGCCTCTAGAACAACTGCGACTGATCCACCCACCGAAAGTACTGTTCCCATTCCTGCCGCGAGCCATTCATAGCCGAATCGGCAAATGCCTCATCTGGAATAGTACGCAGCAAGTACTTGGCCCTTCGCAAGGCCGCCTGAGCTTCGTCCGGCTCGCCCAAGAACGCATGGCAGTTAATCACCTGAACATAGGCAGCCAATGACGAGGGCAAGTCACGGTAGATCCAGGCAGCGCGCTCGTACTTCTTCATCGCCCGCTCATAGTCGCGCAACTCAAACCAACAGTCGCCTTCATAGAGGCGGGCATACCGCAGGTACATCGCCTCGATGTCGCTGAGGTTCAATTCGTCGGTGCGCTCGAAGCGCTGAATCAAGCCGCCAAAAATGCGGGCGGCTTCGTTCAACCGGTCAGTGTATTCAGCCTTCAAGCGGTCCCTCTCACCTGCGAATCGGGCGTCGGGTAGCTCGCTGCGCAGCGCCAGGCCACTCTGGCGATACGCGTCGGCCAGAAGAAACTCCGCCCGTAACCAGCGATGATCCTCCGGGTAACGCTCCATGGCTTCAGTCAGCAGGGGGATCGAGTCTTCAAACCGCTCCTGACGAGACAACAAATCGCCCAGCAGGAACAGGGCGTCAGCGAATTCCGGGGCCTCGGGGGTAAATACTTTTGAATCATCCAAGATCAAACGCAGGGTTTTCTCGGCTTCATCGAATCGATCCAGGCCTAGGGCAAGGAAACAGCGGGCCAATGGAATAAGAGCACTGCCTGCATCGGGCGTGCGTGGAAACCGTCTGTAGTTTTCCTGGTACGCCTCAACGGCTTCCTCGAAACGCCCCATAGCCTGAAGAGACTGCCCAAGTCGGAGCAAGGCGCGAGGAATCATGTTGCTGTCGGGTCGTTCTCTAACAAACTCCTGCAGCAGCATCACCGTCCTAGCCTGATCCCCGGCTTCGTCGAACAGCTCCGCCGCCTGCCAAATAGCCCGGGCTGAACGAACCTCGTTCAAAGTGATCAGACGGCTCAACTCGACGAAGGTCTCTGCAGCCGACATGAACAACTCGGCTGAACGCCGACTCGCATCGTCAATTTCGTCCTGATTCTCTTGGGCTTGGGCCAGACTCTCAGCCTCTTGGCTGATCTTCCGGGCCAATGCAGCACGCCACTCAGCCAGCCTCTCCAGGTAATGGCTGAGCAATTCTGTGTTCGACGCGTCAACCAGCTCAGCTGCCGGCACCATGAAGTCCAAGGCGCGGGCGAACTCCTGGACTGCATCCAATTCCTGGGCAACCATGGTCAATGACGCCCGGACGATGCCTCGGTTGAGAATCCGCGGCTTGTCGTACTTGCTTAGGGTGCTCAAGACTTGGTTGTAACGGGTCAGCGAATCATCATAGCGCTGCATAGCCGCCAACCCTTCAGCGATCCCCAGTTTGGAGGCATCGACATACAGGCCTTCGGCGTGTGTCGAAATGACGTCGCGGAAGAACGAGAGAGCATCCTCAGGACGTTTAGGCCCACCGTCGAAGAGCACCACCCGCCCTAACAGCCAGCCCGACTTGGCATCCAGATCATCGCGTGTTCGATGGCTGTTGCGCAGCGCCCTTAAAATCCCCTCAGCCTGGTCATAGCGACCCGCGAGGTAGTGGATCAGTGCTTCCAGGTAGTCAAATCTGCCCTGACTGGGCAACCGCTCAAAGGTCGGTCGCAGTTCTTCGAGCAATGCGAGGGCATCTTCATGACGACCCTGGTCGGCGAACAACTCCACCTTCAGCTCGACGGCCCAATGCAGTAGGTCTTCTTGCTCCAAGACTCGGGGAATGAAATCATCCAGGCGGTGATGCAGCTCGTCTGGTGAAGCATCCGTCATTCCCTGCCTTAGCTCGATGATCCGCTTGACAAGCTCTAATTGCCCCTCTTGGCTCAGTGCGACCGCATCCTCGTAAGAGGCAACAGCTGATTCAAAATCCTCTTGCCATTCAAACGCCAAACCCAGGTTGCGATGGTCCTCCCAAAGCAACTTCTGGCGCCCAGACTTGGCTTGGTCGTAGGCGTGCAGGATGTCCTCGACTATGGCAGGTGAATGCCGCAGGGTCTGTTGGGCACGAAACGACAGCGACCGGCCCAAGAGCAGATAGGAGTTGGGAAGGAAGGATCCGTCGTCGTCCTCGAGATTCGACTCCAGGTGGGCGACAAGATTCCGGGCGTCGTGGATGGCCAACATATACATCTGGCCGTCAATCGAAGCGATGATCCGTTCGAGCTGAATGTCGAACGGTATTTTGCCTTGGGGAGGTTTGATGGTGAGCAACGAAGCTATCAGCGAACCGATGGCGACGAACAGCAAGGGGATTTGCCACTTGCCAGCCGCACGCTCGCGCAGAACTCTCGCTTGGGGTACGATGCTCATCCTGAGCCTTTCAAGATCGCGGCCATCCTTGGCCGGGAGGTACAGGCAATCTTCGGCATAGGACCGTGCTTCGCTTCACCGCAAACCGGCAGTTTCTGCGCCGCTCACCCACCCGCCAAAGTCACCCGAGGCACACCCAAAATTGCGCTAACATATTGTGGCACATGCGCCTGAGTCAGCTTGCTGCCCTCGATCGACCGAACCGAACCCACCCTCCCAGTGCTGGCAGAGGCGCTCTTTGTTCGGAAGTTCTTGCGCCGCGGGCCTCGTCGCCTGCCCAACGAGGCAACAGCAAGGGCGACGCTTGCAATCTCAGTCATCCGCCGGTATCCATCACACCATGAAATGGACAGATTTTTTTATCCCGACGACCAAAGAAGTGCCAGCTGATGCAGTTGTCCCTTCTCATCAGCTGATGATCCGCGCCGGCATGATTCGGCAGATCACAGCCGGTTCCTACGCCTACCTGCCTCTTGGCTTCCGCGTGATGCAGAAAATAACCCTGATCGTCCGCGAGGAGATGGACCGGGCGGGTGCCGTCGAACTAGGCATGCCCGCCCTACACCCGGTTGAGCTGTGGGAAGAGACGGGCCGCGTCGATGCCATGGGCGAAACCCTCATCCATCTGCCCGACAAGTCCTTTCGCAAGGGCACGGTACTCGGGCCGACGCATGAAGAGGTCATCACCGACATAGCCCGTGCCTACCTTCATAGCTACAAGCAGCTACCCATCAATTTCTATCAGATTCAGACGAAATTCCGTGACGAAGCCCGGCCCAAGAGCGGTGTGCTGCGGACGCGTGAATTCCTTATGAAAGACGCCTACTCCTTCGACATCGATCAGGAAGGCCTCGACGCCAGCTACGACAAGATGTTCGCGGCCTATTGCCGGATTTACCAGCGCAGCGGCCTACCTTATTTTGCCGTACAGGCTGAGTCCGGGGCGATGGGTGGCAGCGATTCGACCGAATTCATGGTGATCTCTGACGCGGGCGAGGACATTCTGGTCAGGACCGAGGACGGGGCCTACTGCGCCAACCTCGAGAAGGCAGAGCCGGCCCCCCTGCCCGAACCAGGATGTGACCAGCAGCAAGCCCTCGAAGAAGTGCATACGCCGGGCAACACCACCATCGAGCAAGTGTCGTCGCTACTGGGTTGCAGGCCCGCCGATATGATCAAGACCATCATCTTCCAAGATGATGACAAGCCGTTGGTAGCCCTGGTGCGCGGGGATCACACTGTCAACGAAGCCAAGCTCGCCCGCGCAGCTGGCGTATCCTCAGTTGAAGCTGCAACACCGTCTCAAATCAGCCAATGGACCAGTGCAGACGTCGGATTCGCCGGGCCGGTAGGCCTAGATGCCCGCGTGATCGCAGACCAGGCCGTCACTGTGATGCACAACGCGGTTACCGGCGCGAATAAGACCGACTACCACTTCAAGGGCGTTAACGCTGGGCGTGATTTTGAGATCAAGGAGTCAGCCGACATTCGCTACGCCGAAGAAGGCGACCGAGCCACCACGGGTCAAGCCCTCATTTTCGAGAAGTGCATGGAGGTTGGCCACGTGTTCAAGCTGGGGACCAAATACACCGCAGCCATGAAGGCCAACGTGCTCGATCAAAACGGCAAAGCCCGCCCCATGATCATGGGCTGTTACGGCATCGGGCTAAATCGGATCATGGCCGCCGCTATTGAGGCAAGCCATGATGATGGCGGCATCATTTGGCCTATATCCATTGCTCCGTTCAGCGTATTGATCGTCGCCCTCGACGTACGCGACGAAAACGTCATGGCCGTCGCCCAAGACCTGCACGACACCCTGAGCGAGTCCGGCTTGGATGTGCTGCTGGATGACCGCAACGAGCGTCCAGGATTCAAGTTCAAGGATGCGGATCTGATCGGCGTTCCGATTCGCGTCACCGTCGGCAAGAGGGGATTGGCGGATGGCATCGTCGAGGTCAAACAAAGACGAAATGAACAAGTAAATAAGGTTGCTCCCGATCAAGCGGCTAAGGCCGTAAGAGACTTGGTTGAGCAAGAACGAGGCCTGCCCGCCAGTTGAAGCCAATTCAGCACCAAGATCGTGACTTCCCCCCCGAATTTTCCGTTTGATACCAGTAGGAAATCGTGGAAAAGCAGGGCGGGGATTCCAATAATGTCACGATCCGCGTGTAGGGCATGTCATCGGGCCTATGTCGCGAGCCGAAATTCTGCACCAGGGCCTCTATTCTGCTACGATTGGCTGGTGCATTTGTGACTGTTGCGCCGCGCCATTCCCGCGCAGGCGGGAAATACGAAGGCTTCTCTCGCCGAATGGGGGCATGGAAACTCCAACCCGAAAAATTCGACCTGACAAAGCAATAACTACATGAAACCAGAACAGCCCACCGACAATAAGGACCGCCGCACACCCAAGAGCCTGCTCAGCGGCCCGCAGCGGTTATGGCTGACCATCACGCTGGTCCTGTCGGGCCTCATGCTGGCCAACACACTCTACTTACTCATCAACCGTTGGGTGGCGGACATCGGCGGACCCCTCGGCTCGTTCTTCGCGGTCCACGAGTACACCATCCCGAAAATCTTCCAGATCATGATCCTGGGGCATACTGCCTTGGGCAGCGTGGTCACACTACTGATGCTGGCCTTCGCCGCCTCTCACCTGCCCAGCATCTGGGTTCGCCGCCGGGCCAAGTCGATGGGCAGCGGCATCATTTTTGTCCTCGCCGGCTTGACCCTGGCTGCTACCGGGCCGTTCATCATCTATGCCGCGGCGTCGAGCCAGCATAACTGGGTATGGTGGTTGCATGTGGTCGCAGCCGCCGCGGCCCCGATCGCTTATGTGATTCATCGGCGCGTCTCGATCATTCCTCCAAAGCAAGGTAGGCAGCGCCAATTCTGGATATGGACAACAGCTACCTTGGCTATCATGGTCGTCGTGCATGGCTTGAGCGACCGAGGGCTCGACCTGACCAGCGAAGCCAAACTCGCCCAAAGCAAGGACACCTACGGGGGGCCTGGCTCGAAACAACGCAACCTAGCCGACTACCTGGCTGATTCGCATGAATCGAAAGAGGCGCAGGCGGCGGGATGGGTTCCTGCGAGTTTCGTGCCCCCGCAAAGCCCTTTCTTCCCCAGTGCAACCACAACCACAACCGGGGACTACCTGCCCGAACGCATCATCACCCGTGGAGATACGTCGGCGCCCGAAAAGCTCAAACCTGATCTAGAGAAGTACGGCTTCGTTGTTGAAGAACTTATCGGCGCCGAGACCTGTGCCCGCTGCCATCCCGATTCGGTCGAGCAGTGGTCGCACTCAGCCCATCGCTTCGCTTCATTTAACAACCCGTTCTACGAAGCTACCATCAACGTTGTCCGAGAGTCTGCAAAATCGCGATCCCCAGGTCTCCCCGAACACCTCGAAGCCTTTCCGCACTGGGCTGGGCGCGAGGGTGAGATCAAGAGCAAGTGGTGCTCTAGCTGCCATGATCCTGCCGTCATGTTAGCCGGCAAGATGACCGACCCCATCGACCGCGAGAGCCCCCAAGCCCAAGCGGGTCTGACCTGCCTCGCCTGCCACGCCATTGACAAGATCCACAACGTCACCGGCAATGGTGCTTACAACATCGCGGATGAGCAGTCCGACCCCTACCTGTTCGCCGATGCTGAGCCAGGCACCGTTAAAGCATTCCTGCACGACGTAGCCATCAAAGCCCGTCCTGAACCGCACAAGAAGCAGATGCTCACCCCGGAATTTCGCTCGTCAGAATTCTGCTCGGTCTGCCATAAGGTCAGCATCCCCGAAACCATCAACGAGTACCGATGGCTTCGAGGTCAAGACGAGTACGACAACTGGCACGACAGCGGCGTCGCCCTCAACGCGGCACGAACCTTCTATCTTCCGCCGTCGAAGCGAATCTGCGCCGATTGCCACATGCCGCTCGAAGAAGCCCCCCTAGGTGACGTATCGGCCCGCAACGGCAAGATCCGTTCTCACCGTTTCCTGGCGGCCAACACAGCTCTGCCCTTTATTCGCGGCGATAGCGACACCATCGAGAGGACCGAACAATTCTTGCGGCAGGAAAAGCTGCGCATCGACATCTTCGCGGTCAACCAGGAGCTCCAAGGCGATCCCGGCAAGACCGTGTACCACCTCGACCGAACCAAACCCGATCTGATCGCCGGAGCCTCAGCCCTGTTCGACGTGGTGGTCCGCAATGTTGGCGTCGGGCATACCTTCCCCGGCGGAACCAATGACTCGAACCAAGGCTGGGTGGAGTTCACTGCCACCGACAAGGAAGGCCAAATCGTCGCCCAGAGTGGATTCATCCGAGATGATGGTTACGTCGATCCAGCCGCAGAATTTTTCCTGGCCTTGCTTGTTGATCGCGATAGCAAGCCCATCCATCAACGCAATGCCCAAGACATCTACGCACCGATCTATGTCAACGTGATAGGCCCGGGCACTGCCAAAGCGGTGCACTACCGACTGACCATTCCCCGTCATCTTGCCGGGCAGGAGCTAACCCTACGCGCACGCTTGATGTGGCGAAAATTCGACCGGGCATTTACCGAATTTGCCTACCGCACCAATCCTGAAGGATTCAAGGCGTTCGACGACGTACCCAATTTGCCAGTCACGCTAATCTGCAGCGATGAAGTCCGCCTGAATGTTGTCGATGGGCCGTCCGCGTGGGCAGAAACGGCTGATGACGCAACTCTAGCCGATGAGTGGATACGCTATAACGACTACGGCATTGGTCTGCTGCTCCAGGGCGATACGCTCGGGGCACAGAAGGCATTTGCCGAAGTTGCTCGCCTGGTACCCGACCGACTCGACGGTCATCGCAACCTTGCCCGAGTTGCTATCCGCGATGGCGATCTAGCCGCAGCCTACAGGCACCTCTTGCGTTGCGAAGAAATCGAATCCAACGATCCGCAAACCGCTTGGTTCTGGGCATCCGTGTTGCACGAGGATGGCCGCTACATCGAAGCAGCCAGCGCTTTTCTACGTGTTCTCCAGAAGTTCCCTGAAGATCGGGCCTCATGGCGCCAACTGGGACGCACCTACTACCTCGACGGCAAGTTCGCTGAAGCCATCGACGCGTTTGAACATGTGTTAGCCCTCGACCCGGAAAACCGTGTCGCTTATTACCACATCATGCTGTCCGCCCAGGCCATTGGTCGCGACGCCTTGGCCAAGAAATCTGAGGCCGCCTATCGCAAATACAAGATCGACGAATCTGCCGCTGAGGTGACCCAGGCGTATCGGCTCAGCCATCCAGAAGATAATCTCATGTCCCAGCCCATTCACGTGCATGATCTCGAAGCTTCGTTACCATCTCCTGATGCGGTAACCTCTATTGAACCGACCGACGAAGGAGCCAGGCAACCGGATTCGCCAATTGACCAATGAAAAGATCCTCGCTTCAAACCACCGCCGCTTTGCCTGCCTGCCGTGTCCTGCTCGCAATGGGCCTGCTCGTCGGAATTTCGGGATGCAGTGAAGAAGAACAAGTAGCCGCGGTCCCGGTTGATTCATACATCAAGCCCGATGCTCCTCCGACCTACACGACTCCTTCTGAAGAGGACATCCAGCCGCCGACCTTCACGGACATCACCCAGCAAGCCGGCGTCGATCATCGCCATGTCAACGGGGCGTTTGGCCAGAAATGGATGCCCGAGACCATGGGCAGCGGCTGCGCATTCTTCGACTATGACGGCGACGAGAAACCCGACATCCTGCTGATCAACGGTACTTATTGGCCTGGGCACGAACCGGCTGGGCAAGATACACCTACTAACCGACTGTATCGGAACCTCGGCAACGGCCAATTCGACGACGTCACCCGCGCATCGGGGCTGGACCAAGTGTCATGCTATGGCATGGGCACCGCGATTGCCGACTACGATGGCGATGGCGATCAGGACATTTACGTCACCGCGCTGGGCAAGAACTACCTGCTCCAAAACAACGACGGCCTATTTGTCGACCAGACGGACAGCGCCGGCGTGGGATTTAGCCGATGCAACGATACCGAGCCGTCACCCTGGGAATGGTCAGTTAGCGCCCTCTGGCTGGACTACGACCACGACGGTCATCTGGACTTGCTCGTGGGCAACTACGTTCAATGGACGCCGGAAACCGACATCTGGGCCACCCGTGATGGCAAGACAAAATCCTATTCCACGCCCGAGAAGTACAAAGGATCGACCTGCGTCCTGTTCCGCAACAAAGGCGATGGCACCTTCGACGATGCAACCCGGGAAGCCGGCATCTTCAACCCAGCCGGTAAAAGCATGGGTGTCTTGGCAGACGACTTCAACGATGACGGTTGGTCCGATATCGTCACCACCAACGACACCCAGCCCAACTTCCTCTACATCAACCAGCAAGACGGCACCTTCCGCGACGACGCTTTGGTGGCTGGCATTGCTTACGACGAAACGGGGATCACCCGGGCAGGGATGGGCGTAGCAGTCTGCGACATGAGCAACTCTGGAAAGCGATCCATCGCCATCGGCAACTTCAGCGGCGAACCGGTCTCGCTCTATACCCAAGCGGGCGGGTCAGCCTTCATCGACAAGTCCGGCGCGACCCGGTTGGCTAAGCCCACGAATGTCTCGCTCACCTTCGGGCTGGTATTTGCGGATTTCAACCTGGATGGCTTCGACGACCTGATGCTAGCCAACGGGCACATCGAGCCGGATATTGAGAAAGTCAAGCAGGATTGGAAGTTCGCCCAAGAGCCGCAACTCTTCTTAAATAATCGGCGAGGCCAATTCGTCGAGGTGACTTCTCAGGCAGGAGCACCATTCACCGAGTCTATAGTCGCCCGCGGTTTGGCCATTGCCGACATCGACGGTGACGGCGACTTGGATGTGCTGATCACCACCAACGACGGCCAACCAAAACTCCTCCGCAACGACTCGAACTCCACGAACAACGTGGTGAGGCTCCAGCTGCAAGGATCAAGAAATAACCCCAATGCCATCGGCGCTCGCTTGGAAGCTCGCATAGGCGATCAAGTCATCACGCGAAGGATCACCACAGGCGGTTCATACCTAAGTCAAAGCGAGCTAACCGCCACCATCGGCCTGGGGCAAGCAAAGCAGATCGACGAATTGAAGGTGTTCTGGCCCGATGGAAAGTCCGACACCCTCAAACAACTACCAGCCAACGCCATCCACCATATCCAACAAGGCAAGGGCAAAATCCAATCAAGAGACGTGCGGCGCTGAAGTGAAACAGAGAGCGGATCGGGGCACCTGGAGGGCTCTTCTCTATGTCCTCTGTGCTCTCTCTGTGGCAAAGCCGTCGCTCGTGTTCTCTTGACCACAGGGAAAGGCGAAGGCACTCAAGATCCTGTCCGGCGATGAACGGATCCGAGTGATCACACCGACGCCGCCTTGCCGCAGCAATGGGTGATCCTAAATCAAGATCGGCTTGTCCAACTTGCGGCGGATGGCGACGAACTGCCCGGCATGCATTAGCTCATGCCCACCCACCATGCGGAAGACCGCTCCAACGGTAGGGGCATAACCGTGCATCGATTCGGGAGTCGGCTTGTTGAAATCGGCTTCGGGCATGGCCTTCAAGGCTGTGAAGACTGCCTCCCGTATCTGCTCCCAAAGGGCGAAGTACTCATCCTTGGTCAAGAAGCCGGATACATCATCGGATTTGGAATGCTCCAAGTCATGCTGGTCGGCAAAACCAGCCGGCAACTCGGGAACCGGACAGCCGATCTTGGTCATGAACTCATGATCGGCTGAGATAAGATGACCCAACTGCCAAGCCGCGTGGTTCATGCCCTCCATCGGCCTGACCAAGAGGTCGGCGTCGGAAAAATCACTCAGGTAGGTCGAGACTACCATGTGACCAAAATCGATACTCTGACGAATGCAGTCGTTCACCATGACAAGTTCCTCGTTGGTATGCTTGTGCCAAAGCTGCCAACTCCGGCGACCCGTACAACCTCGCCAGAGCAACCTCTCCTCTTATTCTGATACCTCTTGGCCCGTGTTGCTTGCCTTCTCACTCCCTTGAAGAGTTGAAGCGTCAGCCGCTTTCTCTGCGTTGATGATTTGGCCCGAAAGTACGCCGCCGTAGTTGGTACCGAACCATGTGCCGCTGTAGAAATTTCCGCTGACCATCACCTGGGCTGAGTACTGGCCCAGCATGGGCAGGTTGGTCGGCTTGAGCGTGATGATGGGCAAGTCATCCGCCCAGATAACCCGGACCGTAATTGGGATGTTGACATCCTTGTCGCCGTAGACGATGCGGGCAGTGATGATCCAATGGTCGCCGCCGACGTTTTCGACCTTGCTGATTTCGTATCGGTCAGGCTTAGGCTCAGAGAGCGGCGCCCTGCCCTTGAGACCTTCAGCGCCGGTCATCTGCCAAGTGCCCTTGAACACAACGCCGGTCAGCTTTACTTGAAATGCTTGCTTTAGCTCGGCTTTGTTGCTCTCTTCGGCGTCGGCTTGGGCGGCCAGAAGAAGAGCCGGAAAGCAAGCGGTCAGCGCCAGCCCACAAACTGCTATCACTGTCTTGGACGATCTCACGGTAAGGTCTCCTCACATACACAGTCGGCCACGGTATCATCCAAGAGTAGCGCACAACCGGACCCAGCCGTCAACGCCGCGTGCATCTTTCTACATATCTGGTATTTGATCACGAGACGGTAGGCGATGCCGAGATCACATATACATGCCGCCGTTGACGTCAATCACCGATCCCGTAATGAAAGCCGCCGCCGGCGAAGCGAGGAATACCACGGCTGCTGCTACCTCTTCGGGTTTGCCGAGTCGGCCCAACGGCGTGAGCGAACGAATCTGATCCAACGCCTTGTCGGGCACCTGAGACGTCATGTCGGTTTCAATGAACCCTGGGGCTACCGCGTTTACGGTGACGTTCTTTCGAGCGAATTCGCGCGCAAGCGTCTTGGTCAATGATATCAGGCCGCCCTTGGCTGAGGCGTAGTTGGCCTGACCGAAATTGCCCATCGCCCCCACAACACTGGTGATGTTGATGATCCGCCCCCAACCCATTTCCATCATGGGCTGGGCCAAGCGTTGTGTGATCATGGCAGGACCGGTCAGGTTGGTGTCGATGACATCCTGCCACATCGGACGATCCATCTTTAAGAACGACTTGTCCCGGGTGATCCCCGCATTATTGACCACGATCTGCACGGTGCCAAAGTCGTCCATGATCTTCGAAACCATCTCGTCGTCTTCGGCGGGATTGGCTACGTTGGCTTTATAGATTTCTGCCTTACGGCCCAAGGCTTGGATCATCTTAGCTGCTTCGAGAGCAGGGCCTTCAGAGGATAGGTAGTTCAAGGCGACATCCGAACCAGCCTCTGCCAAAGCAATCGCGATCGCCCGCCCAATGCCGCGCGATGCCCCGGTGACCAGGCTGACCTTCCCATCGAGAACGCCCATAACACACTCCTTAACCACTCAGCAAGTAACTCTCTAAAAACCTATAGAGCACAGCCTATGAATTTATGCGCTTTGACATGGTCCAGCTGATCTGGGAATGGGGAGCATTCCCCTTCAATCCGGCCTCCATCGTACCCATCGGCCTTGGCTGTGTCTAGACAAAGCGATGACCCCAGCCCCACTTTCGTGGGGCTGAGGTCATCCGGAGGGGTGTTGTGCTGTGTGGGATCAGGCGCCGGAGTGCCAACCGGCATCGACCCACAATGAGCCGCTAACCGCGCTACTCCTGAGCATGAAACGAATCGACTCGGCGACTTCGTCCGGGCTAAGCAGGCGGTGAAGTTGTGTCTTGGGCAGAATGTTGTCGCGAATGAAATCGTCTCCGAGCTTTTGCACCATGGGCGTGTCGGTATAACCGGGGTGGATGATGTTGCAGCGAACGCCGTAGAAAATGGCCTCCTTAGCCAGCGTCGCCTGGGCACCTTCCAAGCCCCGCTTGGTCGTCGCGTACGAGACCTGCCCCCGATTGCCGGCAGAGGAAACCGAACCAATCAACACGATGCTGCCCTGGGCGCGCTCTTCTGGCTTCCAAGGGCCTTTGCCTTCGCGGAATCGCTGCTCGGCCACCGAAGCAATCGTTTCCATTGCCCAGTAAATGGGGGCTAGGAGGTTGACCCGAACCACGGCTTCAAAATCCTCGCTGGAATAGATACTCGCTTTTCCGGTGGCTTTATCGATCTTGACCGCCAAGCGATCTCGGGCAATTCCTGCGGCTGGCACGCAAAGGTGTACAGCTCCGAAGCGATCGTTTAGATCTTCAAAAACCTTCCGGCGGAAAGCTTCGTCGGTTACGTCTCCGACAAATGGTAGAGCCAATTCTCGACCGGCCTGGGCGTTCAGTTCCTTGGCTACGTCGTTCACTTCTTCGCGCAGGTCAACCAAGCCGATAGCGGCCAATCGATCATCTAGCAATGCTCGGGCACTCGCCCGACCGATACCGCTGGCCCCACCGGTGATGACGGCAGCCTTGCCTTGCAGTTGAACTCCAAACTTACGATGGGGTGCGTCAGCCCCAGAGTCTTGAGATGAAATCATGATGTCGCTCCATGGTTCAAATGAGGCTCGCAATTAACTAAGCCACAGGGGATTCGTGCCTGCACCTGCTGCGAATCTCGCGGGTCTTTTCAGAGTGCCTCTGACCGCTCAGCCAACCAATCGCACACCTTCGGCCAAAGCTCACGCTGGGCACGGCTTCCTACTGACAGACCAATGTGACCGGCTGGCAGGGTGATGCTCTTGCGATCCTTCGAGCTTACATAGTCATTGAAGGGCAAGCTCTGACAGCTGGGAACCAAGTGGTCCGAAGCTGCCACAAGATTCAGGATCGGGCAGGTGATGTCCGCCAGGTCCACACACCGCCGACCGACAGGCCACTTCCCTTTGACTAGCAGGTTCTGCTGGAAGCCATACTTGACGAACGCGCGGAAGGTCTCACCAGCCACAGGGATGTTGTCATTGCCCCAGGTTTCCATGGCGAAGAATTCTTCGACGAACTTCTGATCCGTCATCTTTTCGTAGAAGTTCAAGTACTTGGTCACAAAGCCGCTGACCGGCTTGAGCAGGGCAAACGCACCCTGTAGCCACTCGGGTGGTGCGTTGCCAAAGGTGTCCACCATGTCATCAACGTCGAAGTTCTCTTCGCCGGACCATAAGCCCAGCAATTCCGAGGTGTCCGACCAGTCAATGGGAGCAGCCATCAAGATCAGGTTGCGAATCTTCTCTTGATAGAAGGAGGTAAACATGGCGCTCAAGGTGCCGCCCATGCAGTAACCCAACAACGAAACCTGATCCACGCCGGCAAGACTGCATACGCGGTCGATCACATTTCCAAGGTAGCCATCCACATAATCCGAGACGGTCAAGTGCTTGTCGCCCGGCGAAGGCACACCCCAGTCAACGAGGTAGACGTCAAATCCGCGATTCAAGAAGTGGCGAACCACACTCTTGTGCGGCAAGAGATCGAGAATGTAAGGCCTATTCACCAGGGCGAAGGCCAGGACCAACGGCGTGCGGTGGCATTTCTCGACGTCGGATTTGTAATGCAGCAGGCGAAGCTTGTTCTCACTGTATACGATTTGGTGAGGTGTAGCCCCAACCTTGACTTTCTGCATAGTCTCCATCACTTGGGGCATAGCCATCATGCGTTCGGCGAAGCCTTGAAAGTCGGGAACGAAAGGCATGGTGGGCATCGGGCCAAACGGGTTTGGTGGGGCAAAGTTCATTTCTTGGATCCTCTCTTTGGCCGACTGCGCTAGCGGCGGGCACCCTTCTTCTTGGCTTTCTTGGTCTTCTTGGTCTTCTTGGTCTTCTTAGCCTGCGTTCGAGAACCCGATGGTTCCTTAGCCTGTGGTTTGGCAGGTCGCCCACCCACTCTGACGCTCATCTCAGACACCTTGGCATCTAGCTCTTCTACCTTAGCCAGCACCCGCTCTTCCAGCACCCGAACGATTGATGCCAGGTCGTCGATGTCGCTCAGGCTGGGATTCTGGCCTTGGTTATGAACCTTTCCAAGAAACTCGTTGGTCTGCTTGCGGAAGGAGAGGGCTGCGTCCATGGTTTGCTTCAACATCTGGCAAAACTGCGGCGAACGCATGTAGTCATCGCACGCCTTGGCCCACGCGTCGAAGAACATGCGCTGCATTTGCTTGCTGTTCTCGTTTGAATCAGTTCCACCGGGCATTCCGGATCGCGACATCATGTCGCTCCAGAAGTTCATGAATTGATCGGCGCCGGGCATCTGTTGGTCAGACATGTTGAGGAGCTCCTTGGTTTCCCAGATTAGGCTTTGACCGCTGTGCCTCGGCCTTTCGCACGCGAATTTGAGCCATCAACTCGGGGCCAGCCACAGCCATACGCAAATCAAAAAAAATGAGGGGCAACGGTCGAAGCATTTGCCCGCCGTGCCCCTCATTTGCTTCCACCCGCTGTCGGCAATCCACCAAAGCTGTGGCCGATACTGTGCGGTCTGATTGAAGTCCGCGCCAACGTCTCTCATCAGCCCAATCGGCAAATCATGGTGTCGTCACGTCGCTGAGGAGCGGTGCAACACGCCAACAAACTACTTGCTGTCGGCTGGGGCAACCTTGGCTGCCTCGGTGCAAACGTTGCCCAAGCACTCCGACCACTGCTCGACCGTCTGGCTGCAATTGTCAGCTACCGTCTGGGCATTGGCGGTCAGGGCTTCGAACGTGCTCTGCCACATTTCGCGGGCATTGCCGAACATATCGTCGCTGCGGTCTGCACCACTGCCGACGAAGTCCGTGCCCTTGTGGAGCATATCCAGGCCAACCTTGCAATTGTCCTGGAACAACTTCTGGGACTGCTCGGCGTTCTTGCGGATCATCTCGGCCGACTCTTTCGAGGCGGCATCGACGCGATCACGAAAACCATCCATCGCGGTATTGCCGGTGATGGCATCAGAGAACATCTTCATGGCGTCCTTCTGGAAATTGACGCCCGCTTCCATCGAGGCCTGAAAACTCTCTGCCGCTACCTTGAAGGGGTTGAATACGTCGTTCTTGTTGGTCGCCATGTCTGCATCATCCTATCTAGTCAGGTAAACTCTAAAATCTTTCCATCGACTTCATCGGGAATATACACGCTATTCTGCAGACATGCAAGCTTTTTTTGTGCAAACGCACAATTCTGTGGGATTCCCATAAGCATTTTGTCAAAATGTAGTTACATTCGACGACGGCGATGTATAATGCAAAAGAACGAACGCTCTAACGCGACTGCACAGCACGGGAGGATCGATTGTGGACCCAGCCAAACCCCAGACGCTCATCATCAAGAAGTATCCGAATCGTCGATTCTACGACGCCACCCGAAGCCAGCACGTCACCCTGGAAGAGATGTACCATTTGATCCGCCAGGGGCACCAGATCCAGGTCACCGATTCGGAGGGGAACAATATCACCAACGTGGTGTTGTGCCAGATCCTACTGGAGCACGATCCGCCAAAACTAGGCCTCTTTCCCCCCGCCCTCTTCCACCAGGCGATTCAGGCCAACCAGCAGATGTTCCGCAGCTTCGTCGAGGACTATTTCGCCAAAGCCATGGACGCTTTTGTGCAATCGCGCCAACAATTCGACTCGTTCTTGCAGCAGGCGGGACTAAGCCCGATGACCGCGACTACGCCCTTTGATTGGGCACAGCGATTCTTCCGCGGCTTCTCCGGTCTTGAATCCTCTACCCCCCAAGCCCATAATGAGGAATCTGAACCAGCCGCCTCCGCTGTCCCAGGCCAGGTAGACTTGCTACGGGCAGAGCTTGATCAGATGCGGGAAGAACTGCAACGGCTTCAAAATGCCCCTGCCAGGCGGAAGAAGACGGCGAAGCGAGCCTCAGCCAAGAAGAGCAAGACGGGCAAGAAGCCAGCCAACCGCCCGAAACGCACGGGCTAACCATGCCGTCCAACTTGCTGGAGGACTTGCATGAAGAAGCTGCCAAGCCGCATCGATTGCCTGGGTACGCTGGGCTTAGAGCCTGGAGCATCCAACCGACAGATCACCCAGGCCTACCGGAGATTGGCCCTGAAATATCACCCCGACCGGGCCTTCGCGTCCATCGGCCTATCGGCTACTGCACGCAGGCGCATGTTCGAGCGGGTCAGCAATGCTTACCACCAACTAGAAGCGCACACGTCCAGCCTACCAAGGGGTGCCGGCCTTGAATCCTGCAGCCGTTGTCACGACGTCGAGCCGCTGCTGCCAGGAATCGATGGCAATGCCTACTGCCACACTTGCCTGACCTCTGCCCGAGGCAAGCGCGCCCTGCCTCCGCCGCCAATAGAGCTGATGCATTGTGCCTGGCCTGCCCTCGGCGTCGCCGTCTCGGCCGTCCTGATGATGGCCTGGCTTCACACCCACTGGCCACCTTATTGGGGGCTCTCGGTTGCCTCCTGTGCCATAGCCATGGCCCTATTGCTGGCGATTTCCCTTCAATGCCAGTATGCCTCGCCCAGCGGATCGCATAGAATCGGCCCAGCCCGTGGGCGGCACCGTCGCCGACGACGTTGGCTTGAGGCGAATTGAACGATCCGTGCAATCTGCTCGGCGCACCTATTGGAACCAAACAACGGCACGCATGGCTGCAGCCACCATCCCGCACAGCTCCGAATCATCCCCAGCGGTCCCGACGGCTGACACCAGCCCGTGGGAGCGGTTTTCATTTGCAATGATGCGCTCTGCCCTCGGTACCTTGTTGGCCATCTTCGGCCTGAAAGGCCTCTACCTGATGGGGCAAGGGTTTGGCACGGCTGAGTGGATGATCAACTACAAGCGGCGCCGAAAATTCCGCAAACGCCTCAAAGTCATTCTGGGGAACGAAATCTCGGGCAAGCAGCGCCGCCGCGAAGCCCGACGCTTCTTCATGCGGGTTCGCTGCGACAAGATTTTCTACCTCATTTTCGACAAGATTCCGCAAGAAAAGGCGTTGGCCTGTTTTGAAATCGGCAACCACCACCTCTTGGCCTCTGCCATGGAAAAAGGCAACGGCTGCTTTGTCGCCCTATCTCATTTTGGTGCCCACCATGTGTCGGGATTGCTGTTGGCTTTGAGCGGCTACCAGACCGCTGGCGTTCGCGACCCGAACGAGGGCGGCATGCGGCGATTCATGCAGCAATTGTTCGATGAGAAATATCCGGAATTCAAACGAACCCGATACTTCTCAGCTGACACCTTCCCTCGGGACATCTACCGCTGCTTCCAGGACAACTACGCCCTAGGAGCCGCACTGGATGCCCGCCCCAAGCGAAACAGCGCTAAGCGGACCACCCTGGTGACTCTTTTCGGGCACCCGCAAGCATTCATCGACGGCACCTTACGTATTGCCCTGCGATGCAGATCTTCCATCACCCAAGGGTTTATGATTTCCTTGCCCAACTTCAAGTACCGATTGGACCTCTTGGATTTGCTGGTCGCACCCGACGAAACGGCTAAGCAAACCAAAGACCAGTTACTGCCCGAGACCATGCAGCGGTACGCCCACAACATCGAGGATCATGTTCGTCGATACCCGGACCACATCAGCCGGATCTAGCCGGCAGTGACTCGCACGCCCGATACCACGCCTCTCGTTGCGTGGCGACTTGCCCTCCGCTAGACTCTCCCCCGCAAGCAAACGGGGCCGTAGCTCAGTTGGGAGAGCGACGCGTTCGCAATGCGTAGGTCAGGGGTTCAACTCCCCTCGGCTCCAATCATTCCCTGATCGATCAAGAACCCGAGTGGCTAACGACGGAGCAGCAGATGGCTTACGAAAGAGAACGAGAAACCGCAGTCCAAGCCGTCATCGACGCGAGCAAGCTCTGCAAGGCTGTTCAAGCTACGCTGGTTTCAGATGAGACCATGGCTAAGAAGGACAAGTCCCCGGTCACCGTTGCGGACTTTGGAGGCCAAGCCGTGGTGACGGTCGCCCTGCGCCGAGCATTCCCCAACGCCCCGATGGTTGGCGAAGAAGACGCAGCCGATCTGCGCAGCGAAGAAGGGTCGAGCCTCAAGAAGAAGGTTGTGGCTGCGGTGAACACGATCTTGCCATCACTCGGCGAGGATCAAGTGCTTGATGCCATCGACTATGGCGTGTTTGAAGGTGGCGGCACTGGCCGGCATTGGACGCTTGACCCCATCGACGGCACCAAGGGCTTCTTGCGCGGCGACCAATACGCGATTGCCCTAGCCCTGATCGAGGAAGGCCAAGTTGTTCTCGGCGTTCTGGGGTGTCCGAGTCTGCCGATCGACGCAAATGACTTGAGCGGACCGGCAGGCTGCCTCTTCGTAGCCGTCAAGGGTGAGGGCGCCTTCATGCGAACGCTCGACGACCCAACCGAGACGCCCATCTCGGTGACCGACATCGCGGACCCGTCCCAGGCATCGTTCTGCGAGTCGGTCGAATCGGGACACTCCAAACATGATGACGCAGCCCAGGTAGCGGAGCTGCTCGGTGTGACCAAACCCCCCTTCCGCATCGACAGCCAATGCAAATACGCAGCCGTCGCCCGCGGCGATAGTTCGATCTACCTCCGCCTGCCGACACGGGCCGACTACCAAGAGAAAATCTGGGACCACGCTGGTGGCTGGATGGTGGTCACCGAAGCTGGAGGCAGAGTAACCGATGTTGCCGGCAAACCGCTCGATTTCTCAATCGGCAGAACCCTGCGGGAGAATAAGGGCGTGGTGGCCACAAATGGGCAACTGCACGACGCGGTGATCGAAGCTGTCCGCAACGTCCTGGGGATCAAGTAGTCAAAACTGTCCGCCCACGAGAAGACGCTAATCTATTCTTATACAACGCGTTATAGAAATACGAGCCTAATTTCTCACCAATTTAGTTCGCGCGTGTCAAATATATGGGGTATGATACGTTTACCGAGACACTCATGCGATGGAGGCTTGGCAATGACTCGATGGATTGCGAAACGAAATGGTTGGATCTTCCTCCTCTTGGCTGGGGCGATGCCACTTCAGGCGGTGTCGAGTTGCACCGTCACTCCAGGTCCGGGCGGTGGCAGCCTCATCATTGGCGGCGGTGAGGACGTCGCTTTCTTCGGTGGACCAAGCCCCTTCGTCACCGAAGAAATCCTGATCATTGAAGAAGATGTGTACTACCACGACGACTACTACTACGAAGACGATTACTACTACGAGGACGACTACTGCGATCCGTTTTTCTTCTTTGACTGCTTCTGATGGGCATCGATTGCGGCGACGTAGCGGCATCATTCGCGGTGGTTCCCGAGGCGGTCAATCAACCAGCGCAAAGAGTAGAATGTTGAGGTGGACATGCTTGCGATGCTCAAGAGATTGAGGCTGTTGGGCGTACTGGCTGGGGCGGCGCCGTTGGTGACATTTGTTTCGTGCAACCAATTCCCCGGCGGTGGCGGACAACTGATCGTAGACTCGACCAATGACGATTTTGCTGAAAACGTCCTCGAAGTGTTCTTCGACGATGACGATGTGGACGACTTCCTCGACGACGTGGAGGATGTGTTCGACGACTAGGGTCGAACCATGCCAAGTCGATACAAGAGCTAGCTTGGCTCTGCTTCGATCACGCCCGGTGGTTGCTCTGGCAGGTTGGCCGCTGGCGACCCAGGCGAGGACATCGACCTCCAGCGGGCGATCCGGTCTGGATTGACGCCCACGCGAAAAGCGGTGATGCATAACTGGTTGCCGAGCGAAGTTCTGAATACACCGCCATTCTGCCAACGCCGGCCCGAGGTCACCACCGAGGTCGGCGCAATGCCTATGCGACCCATCCGGCGCAAGCGACGCACCAGGGCATAATCCTCCATGACTGGCAGGTCAGGGAATCCCGCGCACTCCTTCAGGATGCTTGCCCGCACGAAGACGGCTTGGTCGCCGTAGGGCATCTGTCCCCATGTGCCACGGAGATTCACCAACCATTCAACTACGCGAAGCCAGCGACCCGGAGCATCGATTATCAACCGGAAAGCGCCGGCCGATACACCCGGATTGCCCAGGATCTGGAAGACCTGCGACGCGAAACCCTTCGGCAGAAGGGTATCTGCGTGCAAGAATAGCAACGTATCGCCGGTGGCTAGCTCGCATCCAACCCGGAGTTGATGACCCCGTCCTGGAGGCGAGTCGATAACTATAGCGCCATAATCTTGGGCAATGGAGCAGGTTCGATCATCGCTTCGGCCATCCGCGACGATGACCTCCCAGACCTGGCCTGTGAGCACGCGTTCCAACGTCGCAGCTATTCGCTGCTCTTCATTTAGCGTGGGGATGATCACCGAAAGCCGCCGGGCGTTCTCTTCGGCCGCGCTTTCCAGAAGTGGTCGGGTCATAGAAGCGGCATCCAACCAGCAACCGATGAGCAATTCAGCGCCTGGACCGTCCAGCCGATCACGGTTTGTTCTGCTTGCCGTTGAGCGTCCAGTCATAGTCCAGCCAACGCACGCTCGGTGCCTGTTCGTGCTCCAGGGCAGCTTTCAAGCTGGGCGCATGCCTTGCAGCAAAGTCGAGCACCGAAGGAGCCGCCTGCTTGAAGTCACCGCCGTACCAATCGTAGAGTTTGCTCAGGTGAGCCGTCTTCGATTCAGGGTCATAGCGAAACCAACGGCGATTGGCGTGAAATCGCACCGCTTGATCTTGCAATTGGGCCTCGATTTTATCAGCCTGGTAGGCTTCATTGCGAAGCGGAGGGCATCCGATGGCTGCACAAACCAACGCAAAGTGAATTCGCGGCTCGGCAAACTTGGGCCTGATCTGTTCGTGCTCGATCTGATTGAGGCTGAAGGTCTTGGAATCAAACTGCCACCGCTTGGCGTCCCACCGTTTGCCGCTGGGAATATCTTTGATGGTTTGGATGGGGTAGTGGTCAAGAATCAGCCGCAGGGTGAAGGCGTTATACGCGTTGATGAGGAACGCAAGTTTCGCATCGCGACTCAAGTCACAAAAGGGCGCTGCCGCTAGCGCGTTGATGTAACCGTCAAGCATGCTGGCTTGGGCATGCATGCCTTGATAATCCACCCATCCTTGGCCATCTACGAATTCGTGAAGCAACGCGTCAAAGTCGGCATGGTCGAATTTAGCTGAGCCTTCAGCCGGATACGCTTCGTGAAGGGTGACTGATGAAACCCAAAACATCTTGAGCAAACTTCTGGGCAAGTCACCGATACAGACGAAGGCAAGCAAGGCGATCCCAGCCGCGGTTGCCGCGGATCGGCGTGTCCTGTTGGCTAGCCATGGATGATCACGGGATTGAGATTGGACCTGGCAAGACGAGTCCATGGGTACGTCTCCTCGATTCAGGCCCGCCGCGTAAGCATACCACAGGCGCGCCCTGCCGCCTAGCACAGACATGAGCTTGATCGGCCACGCCAGGGAGAGCTGTCAACGGCGCGATGGTGCCAGCCTCTGCGGCCAAGCGCCCAGCACATCTTGATCGGCCAGCAAGTTCTTGGCCGATGTGGTGCGTAGAGTCAGGCCCCGAATCCTTGCGGATCTTTGGCGAAACGCAGGCCTGTCTCCGGCGCGATCCTGCCTTGGCTGACAAGCTGCTGCAAGCTCTCGTCTAGGGAAGTCATGCCATCTTTCTTGCCGGTTTGGATGGCTGACTCGATGGATTGAATTTTCCCGGTGCGGATGGCTGATCGGACGGCATGGTTGGCCACCAGAACCTCCAAAGCCAATTCTCGCTTGGCGTTCGGCTTCGCGCTGGGCAGCAAGTGCTGGGCGATCACGAACCTCAGCGAAAGCGCCAACTGCGTCCGCACATCGTCCTGGATCTCCGGCGGAAAAAGATCGGTAAGCCGAGTGATCGCACCCTTGGCGTCTTGGGTGTGCAGTGTGGTCAGGATCAGATGCCCCGTCTCGGCCGCAGAGAGAGCCATCTGGGCAGTTTCGCGATCCCTGATTTCGCCAACGAGGACCACATCGGGATCTTGCCTAAGCCCATACTTCAACCCATCGGGAAATGATTCCACATCTGCCCCGACTTCTCGCTGGGTAACCACCGATCCGTGCGTTCTTGAAAAAACGTATTCGATGGGTTCTTCCACGGTGATGATCCGGTAGCCTCCCTCGGTGTTGAGCATCTCGACTAGGGCAGCTAGCGTGGTCGACTTGCCTGAGCCGGTCACGCCTGTAATGACCACCAGGCCGTTGGTCAGGTGGGCGATCCGCTGGGCCAATCCAGGCGGGAACCCCATCCAATCCAAGGTCGGAATTCTCGGCGGGATATGGCGGAAGCAAGCACAAAGTTGGCCTTGGGCGAAGAAGATGTTGGCCCGGAAGCGCTGACCTTCATCCGAGTCACCCAGGGCGACCGAGCAATCCAGGTTGCGGGATTCGTGGATACGGTCGGCTGATCCGGGCGGAAGGATGGTCGCGATCATCTCCTCGATGGTTTCAGGTTCAAGCACATCGCCCGTCGAGCCTGCCAGCCGTCCATGAACCCGATAGACGGCTGGGTAGCCAGGTACGAGATGCAGGTCCGAAGATTCGTTGCGAATCATCGTTTGCAGGAGTGTGCGTAAACGGAGATCGATTGAATCGTTGCCTTTGTTCATGGGCGGTCGTGATCTTTTAGTCTGGCCAAGCTCGATGGTTGCGATGCTGGCGGAAAGATTCCTTGGAGTGCAACATCTTGCATTATCAACCCGCAATGCCCATGTCGACCGTGGTGAATAGCGACTCGAAGACGAAGCCGGCTTCTTCGATGTTCTCGCGGGCTCCCTCTCGGCGGTCGATGACGCAGACGATCTTCTGTACTTTGCCACCGGCCTGAGTGATGCTATGGGCAGCTTCCAAAACCTGACCGCCCGTGGTGGCAATATCCTCAACCAAGAGAACACTACTGCCCTGTTCGAGCACGCCCTCGAATTCATTGGACGTGCCATAGTCCTTCTTCTTGTTGCGGACGATGATGAAGGGCAGATCAACCGCCAGCGATGTCGCGGCCGCCAACGCGACCCCACCGAGTTCAGCCCCTGCAATCAAGGTTGTTTCTGAGTTGCATCGGTCGGCAAATCGCGAACCCAATGCGCGCAGGATTTGGGGCCTGGTTTCAAATCGGTACTTGTCCAAGTAGTAGGTGCTCTTGCGCCCACTGCGCAGCGTGAAGTCACCCTCCAGGTAACAAGCATCCTTAATGGCCGCAGCCAAGGTCACATCGTCCACGGCAGGTAGCTCCTCTCTTCTATACACTCAAGTCGCAAGGCTGGTTGAGGTCGCCTCGATACTTTCTTCTCAGAGGCGTCACATAGTCGCGTATGAACCCATCCACCTGCTGGGGAGCACGGCCTACGTAGTCATTGGGGTCCAGAGCAGATTTGACATCCACACCCTGGAAGGCTTCATCAGCCATGATTCGGTCAAGCAAGTCATTGGGCTTTCCGCGCAGTTTCATTTCTGCCGCAGCAGCATGGGAATGCACCCGGATCCGCTCATGCAATACTTGGCGATCACCGCCCGCTTCGACACCGGCGAGCATGATGTTCTCGGTGGCGATGAAAGGCAACTCAGCCGCCACCCTAGAAGCAATCACCATTGGGTAAACAACCAGACCACGAGATACATTGACCACCAGTCGGAGCATGCTATCCGTGGCCAAGAACGCCTCTGGAATGGCTAACCTCTTGTTGGCTGAGTCGTCCAACGTGCGCTCGAACCACTGCTCTGCCGCCGTCTGCTGGGGCGAAGAAGCCAGCGACAACACAAACCTGGCCAACCCCGTCGCCCGCTCGCACCGCATCGGATTCCGCTTGTATGCCATGGCGCTTGAACCGACCTGATCCGTCTCGAACGGTTCCTCGATTTCGCGCAGATTGCAGAGAAGTCGAATGTCGTTGCAGAACTTATGGACGCTTGCAGCGATCCCCGCCAAAGTATCAGCCACCCGGGCATCTACCTTCCGCGAGCTGGTTTGCCCGGTGATGGGTTCCACAGCCTTGAAGCCAAATTCCTTAGCGACCAATTTCTCAAGTCGGTCGATCTTGGCCTCATCTTGCCCAAGAAGCGTCATGAAGCTCGCCTGGGTACCGGTGGTCCCTTTGACACCCCGCATCCGCAAATGTCGGAGTCGATGCTCCACCTCTTCCAAATCTTGTTGAAAATCGTAGCACCACAGCGCAGCCCGCTTACCCACCGTGGTGAGTTGAGCCGGCTGATAGTGGGTGAACCCCAGCGTAGGCAATGAGCGATGTCTTTTGGCAAATCGGGCCAGGGCGTCGATGGCGTTGATCAACCAGTTGCGAACGAGGCGAAGGGCTTTGGCCATGATGATTAAGTCGGCATTGTCCACCACATAGGCACTGGTCGCCCCCAAGTGAATAATACCCCGGGCTTCGGGCGCCTGGTCGGCAAAGGCGTGCAGGTGAGCCATCACGTCGTGACGGAGTTTTTTCTCGTATTTCGCTGCGGCTGGGAAGTCTATCGAATCAGCCGCTTTTCCAAGAGCAGCTACCTGCCGCTTGGTGATGGGCAACCCGCATTGCCGCTGCGCTTCGGCCAAGGCGACCCATAAACGCCGCCAAGTAGTCACCCGGACACGCGCCCCAAATAGCTGGGCCATCTCAGCGGAGGCGTAGCGATCAACCAGCGGGCTTGTATAGACATCGTGCTTCTGGGCCATACGCGATCCTGTCCTACGGCGATCCGTGCCCGCAACGGCCCGAAC
>JAJDDP010000117.1 GCA_029260235.1 Phycisphaerae bacterium
CTCGACCTGCACGCGGGTGTTGACTTCGATGAAGTAGAATTTTCCTCGACTATCCACCAAGAACTCGACCGTGCCAGCCCCATAGTATCCCGCCGATTTCACCAACCGCACAGCCGACTTACACAAGGCTTCTCTGGTGCGGACATCGATCCCGGGGGATGGCGTTTCCTCGATCAATTTCTGGTAACGACGCTGAACCGTGCAGTCTCGTTCGTAAAGATGAACGTAGTTTCCGTGCTGATCACCGAGAATCTGTACCTCGACATGGCGAGGCTGCACGATGAATTTCTCGATGTACACGCTCGCGTCGCCGAATCCCGCCAACGCTTCCTGGCTGGCGGTGCTCAGGGCCTTGGGAAGTTCCGCCGCGGCCTTGACAATGCGCATTCCCCGGCCTCCGCCACCGGCAGAGGCCTTCACCATCACGGGAAACCCGACCTTGTCAGCCACCTTCAGGATACTGCTGATGTCTTCTTCCAGGTCGATCTTGTCCGTACCTGGAATCGTGGGCACCCGGCCCTTGCTCGCTAAGGAGCGGGCAGCAGCTTTGTCGCCTAAGAGACGCATGGAGTCCGCCGACGGGCCGATGAACTCGAGATTGGATGCACGACATTTTTCGGCGAAGTCGGCATTCTCAGCCAAGAACCCATATCCTGGGTGGATGGCCTCTGAATTGGTCATCTCAGCCGCAGCGATAATGCGGTCGCTCTTGAGGTAGCTCTCAGCCGGAATGGCAGGCCCTACGCAAACGGTCTCGTCGGCGAAATCGAGATAGCGGGATCCACGATCCTCTTCTGAGAACACGCAAACCGTTTCCACGTCCATCTCGCGGCAGGCCCGCATGATCCGCAGAGCGATCTCGCCACGGTTGGCGATCAGGATTCGCCGGAACATCGGTTTGTCTTTTTGTTTCTTGAGTATCATTGGATCAGCTATCGCGCCAGAGGTCTTGCGTCACAACCTTCACGTTGCCAGGCGTCCTTGCCAGCGGTCTAGGCTGGTCTGACCATGAACAGGTCTTGGCCATACTCAATGGGGTCCTGATCCTGGGCGAGGATGCGCTCGATAGTCCCGCTTATTTCAGACTTGATCTCGTTGAAGACCTTCATAGCCTCAACGATGCAGACCACCGTTTCGCCCGTGACCCGCGTGCCGATCTCGATGTAGGGCGCGCTTTCGGGATCCGGGGAGCGGTAGAACGTGCCCACCATGGGCGACTTGATGGTCAGCAATCCGTCATCAGGCGAAGCCTCGGGCTTGGCGTTCTCCGCTTCTTCCTGGGTAGCAGCAGGCAGCGCAGCGGGTACCGCCAGCGGTGCCGGTTGGGCAACGACTTGCTGTGGCACTGCCTGTATCGTAGCAGCTGGCTGCTGATTGGGGCGCTTGAGATTCACTTCCTCTTCGCCGTCCTTCAGCGAAATCTCGACCAGATCGTAATCCGCCATCATCTGGAGGAGCCGTTTTATTTTTTCAAGGTCGACCAATGCCAACCTCCCTATGCTTGTGCATCACTTGGGGCAGCCCAGGCCTATGCGCTCGAGAGCACGGCGTCGGACATGTCTGTGCTCAGCGTGCTGAGCTGTCGATGTCCCTGGGCTGTTACCAACACGTCATCTTCGATACGAACACCGCCTATGCTAGGTAGATAGATGCCCGGTTCAACCGTTACCACCATCCCGGTTTCCAGCTTTGCGTCCGACCGCCAACTCAAGGACGGTGCTTCGTGGACGTCCAAGCCAAGTCCGTGACCCAGACCGTGGCCGAAATACTTCCCATACCCCTGCTTCTTGATATGGTTGCGGGCAACCGCATCGACATCCGACATCCTGGCGCCGGGCCTGATAGCCTCGGTTGCTTTGTTCTTGGCTTCCAAAACGATGCCGTAGATCTTCCGAATTTTCGGCGGGATCGTACCGATGAACACCATACGGGTCAAGTCGCTGCGATAAAACCGATAGGTGGCACCCCAATCGAACAATATGGCGCTGCCCTTCTTGATTTTCCGCTCTCCAGGGTGGGCATGGGGTAAGGATGCGTTGGCCCCCTCAGCCACAATCGAGGGAAACGCGCAGCCGCTGGCGCCGCGCTTCAGCATTTCGTATTCTAGCCGGGCGGCTAGCTGTTGCTCTGTCTGGCCGATACGAATCGAACGCCGGGTGGCTTTGAAGGCATCCTGGGCGATCTTGATCGCTTGGTCGAGCACCTTCAACTCAGACCCATCCTTGCACAGGCGCAAGTCATTCACCATCGGCGAGGCTTTGACCAGCCGCGTGGGGGCAGCGCACTTGCGCAACGCATCAAAGAACTCTAGGGTCACGCAATCGGGCTGAACCGCGACCGACGGGAGCTTCAGCTTTTGGCAAAGTTTTCCAAGGGTCGGTTCAATCACGCCCTTGCGCAGCACCTTGGTCGCCCAGGCGCACTCTGAGTCGAAGGACTCGTCGAATCGGCTATCCGTAATGATGTATAGCTTCTTGGGCGTGATCAGGGCGGCTGAATCTTCGCCGGTGAATCCCGTCAGGTAGTAGTAGTCCTTCCGGTTGGTGATTAGGTAGGCCAGAATCTTCTTTTTGGCCATCGCTTCTCGGGTGCGCTCAAGTCGCCCCGCGTACAGTTTTGGAATGCCGGCCTTGCCGGACCGCTTGGCCATCAGTGAGGCCTCCCGTTGCATGGCTCATCAGGATGCTCGTCGTGCGGGAGAAGATCACCCATGGGGCCGAAATCAAATTCGTCGAGAAGGGACCGAATCTTCGAGGCAAACCCGCGTCGCCCGATGCCCTGGTGAAGCCGCATGCGCAGTGGTACGACGCCGCCTGAACCGTGCATGATCTCCGGATCGAATTCGTAGGGGTGCATATAGATCACGGCTGGCGTGCCTCGCCGTCGAAGTTTGTTCAAACCCATGCGAATAGCGCCATAGGGCAGCAGTCGGAAGTAGCCACCTCCGCCCAACGGAAAACGTCGGCCCAAGTAGCGCACGGTAGCCACAGGGATTTCGATCAACTCCGCGCCGCTAGAGGTGCGGAGGCAGTGTTCTCCCGAGGGCCAACCGTCGATGCCGTAAGTTCGGATGCGCATAGGGACGATTGATGAATCATATTCAAATCCGCACTGAGCCAGCACATCCAGCGCCCAGAGATTCGTTTCAGCGATAGAGAATTTTGGTGCTCGGTAGCCGCTGATCCTCTGCCCGATGGTATCTTCCAAAACGCCCTTGGCCCGTTGGAGATCTTGCTTGAAGCTCTCCTTGGTCATCAACGTGACTTCGGTGTGGTCATAGCCATGGGTTTGAATCTCATGGCCTGCCTGGTGAATCTGCCGGATGAGATCGGGCGCTTTGACGCATATGTTTCCGAGCACAAAAAAGGTGGCCCGTACCCGGCACAGCTCCAGGAGATCCAGAATGGCATAAGTCCCTGGTTTGAATCGATCCGAGACCGGCAAGGAATGATCGAAGACGGACTGCCACCAGTCTTCCAAGTCGATTGATATAGCGTTCTGGAATGGCCTCGATTTGGCCCGTGGGATGGGGCGGTACGCTATCCCGCCGTGACCGATCTGATCCCACACCAGCTGATCAGTCGTCGGCTGGTCATCGGCCCGCAGAGGGGTCGATTCGAGCGGTTCTTGCTGCTCCGCCACTTGCGTATGGGTTGTAATCAGCCCCGCAGCACACAAAACACACACCATCCGGCACAGACAGAGTCTAGGCCGCCACGTTGGTTAGACAATTCAGTTTCGCTGCCAGCATGATCGTCGAATTGTCCAATAGGAACAAGCTTCCAAGGCCGGGTGTGCTCCAGGGAGGGCGCAGGGAGTCTATTTTCTGGTCTTGGCCTTCTTGGTGCTTTTCTTCTTGGAGGACGCCGCCGACTTCTTCTTGGCCGACGTTTTCTTCGCCGCTGATTTCTTGGTGGTCGCCTTCTTTGCCTTTACGGGAGACTTGGCAACCTTTTTCTTGGCGGCCACCTTCTTGGTTGCCGTTTTCTTCTTAGCAGTTTTCTTGGCCGTCTTCTTAGTTTTCTTCTTAGCCGTCTTCTTCGCGGCTGCCACTTTTTTCTTCTTGCCCTTCAGCGGAATCGTATTCTTAAGCCGAATGATCATGCGGCTGGGAAATTTCGACTTGGGCGCAACTACTTTCTTCTTGGTCTTCTTGGCCGACTTTGCCTTTGGCCTGTCGTGCGGGCTGATCATCGCATTCTTGGGCATGCTGATCTTCTTCTTGATCGGATGCAATGCGAGGTTGGTATAGTAGCCCTCGTTTAGATGACGCTGATATTGACCCTCAGCATCTTCCTTCTCGACCGACTTGAAGAGAATCAAAGGCACGCCCTGCGAATACCCGACGACCTTCCACTCAAATTCAGGAATCTCTTTGGCTACGGCAGGCCCGTGACGTTGGGCTGGCCGTTGACCAGCAGCACCCGCCGCCGGGGCCGCGTTCGGCGCAGCGCTCCCGCCCGGAGTGGAGTCCGCCTTGGCTGCGCTGTCTTTCTTTGGCTCTGAAGTATTCACGAAGCTGTTCTATAGCACGATTCTCAGGGAACCTCAACATCTCTTTGGCCACAGATCACAATTCGTCCGCGCGATCACGCAGCCAGGTCAAGCGATGCGAGATTTGCATTGGCAGAGGAGGCGATGGTCACTATACTCAGCCGGATCGAATGGGCACAGCAAGTTGGCGCTGCCCGATGCCGCAGACGCGCTCGTAGCTCAATTGGATAGAGTGGCAGACTTCGAATCTGTAGGTTGGAGGTTCGAGTCCTCCCGGGCGCAGTTCGGTGCAAAACCTCGCCGAGGCGGGAACAGCTGCGAATTCAAGATTCGCGGCGTTTTTGCTGCGCAGACCACCACATAATTGTCTGGGGGGCACATCCTACGTTTTCAACGGTTGGCGGTTGTTTGAGCCGCAGGGCGGGTTGCCGGGCGGCCTAGCCGGGACAGGCACGTCGCCTGTCCGGCCAAAGAGGAAGAACTAGCTGATTCCGTAGCGTCTCAGTTTGTTGTAGAGCGTCTTTATGTCAATTTCGAGCACGCGTGCAGCCCGAGTCTTGTTGCAGCCCATGGCTTGGTAGACGGAGATCACATGACCCTTGACCACCTGAGATAATGGCATGAAGGGAGCCTCTGCATTGGCGCTCTCATCTTGAGGCGTGTGCAGCGCGAAGGGCCTCATCCCGGGCACCGCTTCTCTGCGGGGAGTTTGCCCGATGACACCATTCACTGCCTGGGGAGTAGCCCAAGGTTTCAGGGGTGCAGCTTCGCTAAGGGGTTCAGTTACGCGGGGTGCAGTCGCCATGGTTTTTCTCCTTATCCAACCCGGTCTGAGGGTTATTCGGCGGGATCATCTGAGGTCGCACTTGGTAACGCTGCCCAGGCGAGATGACATCGCACAATTAGCCACAAGATCACACGCCCAAGCCCACTAGTCAGCCCTACGCCTCACGCAGGTCGGCAGAATCGACGATTTCAGGCCTAAAGTAGTGGTTCACGCGGCGATCTTCGCAGCTGAGTTAGGTTGTCAGAAAATGTAAAACGCGTCGGTGGGCGACGCCGACTGGGAGCGACGCAAGCTGCGCTTCAGTCACCCAGCGGTATGTCTGACCCTGACCGCGCGGGAGGGCTGCCCTTGGCAGGCGGAGGTGATAGATGTGAAACGAATACGCGCGGTGGGTCAGAAGGTGCTTCACCACTCCTCTGAAGGTTGGACGAAGCCCCTCCCCAAGAGCAAGGTCTGCCCGCAGCTCTTTGAGGGCGAGGCTGTGCGACTTTGACCCTACGTCCAGGTTTGAAAACTCCCAAAGTCCAGACCACCTGCCCCCGCGAGGCCTCTGCCGCACCAGCACTCGATTGCGGTGGGCTAGGACGAGGACGACGCGCTCGACGGCGATTGGCTTCTTCGCGGCAGTGCGGACGGGGAGCTGTGCAATCATTCCTTTGGCTAGACCTGCGCACTCCCGGGCCAACGGGCACTGGTCGCACGCCGGAGTTTTTGGCGTGCAGACGGCCGCCCCCAGATCCATCCAGGCTTGGTTGAAATCTCCCGGACGGGCCTTCGGCACCAGGCGGTCTGCCGCTGCCGACAAACGCCGCCGAGTTGTCGTCCAGCCGATGTCGTCGTCGATGCACAGCAAACGGGCTAACACACGGAGCACATTGCCATCGACGGCGGGCACCTGCTCGCCCAGGGCTACCGACGCAATCGCCCCAGCCGTGTAAACTCCGATGCCGGGCAAAGCCTGCCACCCTCGGGCATCCTTGGGCCAGTCGATGTCCTTCCGGGCAAGAATCTGGGCTGACCGATGCAGGTTTTCTGCCCGCCGGTAGTAGCCAAGCCCTTGCCACAATCCGAGCACTTCATCCAAGGGGGCTATCGCCAGCGACTCGACGTTGGGGAAGCGATCAAGAAACCGCAGGTAGAAATCGATCACCGTATCGACCCGCGTCTGCTGTAGCATGATCTCAGCTACCCACTGAGCATAAGCATCATCGGAGTGGTGTCGCCATGGCAGATCCCGGGCGTTGCGGTCGTACCAGTTGAGTAGTTTACGGCGGATGGAACGGATGTAATCAGCCGAGAGTTCGATGCCACCCTCTGCGGCGGTTCCTGGCCTCTCTGATGTCGATGGGTTCAAGAGCCGCCCAGCTTCAGACCGCACTGCGCGCAGTAGGCTGCCCCAGGTCTATTCATGGTTCGACATCGTCTGCAATGGCTACTTGGTTTGCGAAGAATCCCCAAGACCAACCCAAGCAGCACCACCGAAGAACAGCAGAACCAGGCGTTTGTGTTAGCTAGGAGTATGGCTGTTGCCCATTCCATGGCCGTGGACACGCCTCCGAGGTGATTCAAAGCCACCCGCACATCCGGCAGGCGGCGTTGCGTGCAAACGACAGAGAGCATTGTCGAGCGGAAGAAGAAATCCGGCCGCTGCTCCCTGCCAGATCTTGCGGCTGACTAACAGGTGATCGAGCGTGTACCGATGGCAGCATTCCGAGGGTTTGCCCGCATCCTGTAGCCGCCGGGCAGCCGCGAGACGGGTCTTCCCCTTCTCCGAAACAGCAGAGAATCAGGTATCCGGCAAGAACCCCGGATTCAACGCCACCGCCCGCAATTATACGCCGGGGGGGAGTTTTGGCCAATGTGGGGGCGAACCGCTGGAGTGCAGAGCCCCCAGGCTCCTTGCCAGCCATTCTTGGTGGTGCAGGGCCAACGTGCTTTGGAATTGTCTTTGGTTACCCACCTTCGACTGCGCTCAAGGGTGGGGGATCTGGCTGGTCGCTATCGTCCGGATGACCCGCCTCGGCCGCCACCGCCACTGCCACCTCGACCTCCTCGCCCGGGGCCTCCTCTGCCTCCTCCGCCTCGGCCAAAGCCCATTTCTATTCCTCGCTGAGAGGCGCGGTTACGCATGGCCATGAACATGTTCATCATTTTTGCGCTTTGTTCCGGGCTTCTAGCAGCCATGCGTTCTTTCTTTTGGTCCGTGGACTGCACGGGGCGATTCCTCCGACGGTCTTCCCGCTCTTTCTGAGCTTCTTCGTCGTCTTCATCTTCGCCCTCGTCTTCGCGTTGCTTGCGCATCTCCTCCATGCGCTCGCGGAATTTCTGGAACTGATCGATCTGCTTGTCGAGAACCGCGTTCTTTTCCTCCTCCGTCTCGGCAGCGAAGTACTCCTCAGCCCGATCCGACATCTCACCCATCCAAACAGTTCGCATGTTTCGGCGGAGTTGGCGGCGATCCTCTTCGGAGATGTCGTCGCGGTCCATGAGCTTCATCATCTCTTCGGTGGACATGTTCCGCATGGCGTCAGCCGCAATCTTGCGCGTTTCGGTGTCCATGTCCTCACGCTCGGCGCTGGTCAGGGCTGCCCGGACTCGGTCGGCGTCACCGCTGGCGAACTCGCGCTGCAGGCCATTGTCACCGCTCAGCCAGTAGAAGGCCGTTGCCGTAGAAGCCATAGCCACCACGATCAGCGCGGCCCACATGGTCCGATTCGATTTGCTCGTAGATTCGTTCATATCAACACCTGATCCCTAGCGTTCAAGATCCGAAACGTGCCCGTCAATGTAAAGGAAGTTCCACCGGGGCTGCTTCTTGGCATCCTTGGAGTGGAATTCCGGGACGTAGTCTTGGACTAGCCAGACCTGCTCCTCAGCTGGTTGTCCGCCGTAGAAGCGGATCGCCCTCTCCTTACGCACCAGATTGTACATCGTGGTTTGTTTTAGGTTTTTGAAGCCGAGAAAGCCCCCCTCATCATTCATGAAGCGGTAGATTTCAAATGTATTGAAGACGTAGCTACTGCCCTCGGTCTCAAAATAGGTTTTGTTCGCGTTTGGCGCTCCTCGCCTTGATTTTCCGGGGGTATCTGAGGGGCACTGCCAGACACTCCCAGCCCCGGAGGACGAGCCATCGGTTTTCTGAAGATAGGGGTCGAGCGTATCGACCAACCTGGGCCGATCCGTCTCGAAGGAATTTGGGATGCTTGGTAGCGTCACGACCACGGGCAGCAGGTCGTTGTTTTCGTTGAGGTACATCCGCAACCCCTGGCCGATGCCTCTAAGCCCAGCCGCACAGGCAGTTTGACTGGCGACGCGCTTTGCTCCCCGCAGGCTGGGCAGGAGAATGGCCAAGAGCAGGGCCAATATCGACACCACCACCAACAGTTCAATCAGGGTAAAACCACACCGCTTGCCTTTGCCCACCTGGAAATCCTCCCGGGAAGTTGCCCGCGTCCACCTGGGACTAACGCGAACCACCGCACGATATTGCAGTATATCGTGTCTTGGGGCGTCTTGAAGCGAGGAGTTACATTTCTTTACGAACGGGCAGGCTGCGACCCACCGCCAGATTCGGATCTGTGGGCCTTAGTCTGACTTTTTTGCCTTCTTGGGGGGCAGTTGGAGCAGCTGGCCTGGGCGGAGCTTCTTGGGGTCGCCCTTTACCAGGGCTGAGTTCAACTCGAGTAGCTCGTGCCATCGACTGGCGCTGCCGAGTTGATCGGCGGCTATCGCGTAGAAGGTGTCACCCTCTTGGACGCGATAAGTGCCCGGCTTGTCGGGATTGGCCTTGGAGGGCTTTTTTGGCTTGGCTACCGACGAGGCTGACTTCATCGCATCGGGTGAGGGAATGCGGACGACCGTGCCCACGGCTAGGCGGTTGGGGTTCGAGATGGCAGGATTGGCTTTGATGAGCAGATCGGTGAACCGCTCGCTGCCATAATAGATGTCTGCGATCACGCTGAAGGTGTCGCCCCGCTCGACTGTGTGCGTGCTGGTGCCGGGCCTGAGTGGTTCAAGCTCCTCTGATGACGGGGCAGGAGCTTGCGATTTGGCCTCGGGCTTCTTGCTTGCGGCCCGTGCCAAGGGATCGACGGCGGTTTCTGGAGTTGTGGCTGGGATCGCCAGAGCGTTCGGCTTTGTAGACGCTGGTTCTTGCAGCACTACTGACGAGGTTAAGGCGGCGTCGACGTCTTGCGAGTCGCCAGCATGGGCATCATCGCTGGGCATTTGCCCGTTGGCATCATCCTCGCCAAACGACAGCAAGCTTCCTAGCCCGACACCGCCGCTAACGGTGGATGCGTCGTCTGCCGCATCTTGATCAGGCGTCTGGGCACCCAAGACGGGTACATCTGAAGCTCGGTCTGCCTCAACGTCTTTCTCTACTGGCGGCGTGACCGCATTCGGCGTGGAGCGCCTAATGGTCTGAGCGTCAGAATCCTGAGTCGCTTTGGCAAGCGGAACAGCCTTCCCTTCGGGTTCTGCCCGAAGGTAGTACCATCCAGCGGTGACAACCAGAACGAAAGAGCAAAGAACGCCGACCTTCACATCCGTGCGCATGGCTGAGTTCCTATTGTATTGGCCTATGAACCAGACTGCGGTTCGTGCCGGGCCTCTTGGATGCTGCGTGGAGCTAGTTGGTGTACACGCCTTATGAGCGCCGGGGAGCTCCTCAGTGGAGCTTCC
>JAJDDP010000118.1 GCA_029260235.1 Phycisphaerae bacterium
GCTTGTCCATCTGCACAGAATGGAGCGAATTCCGTAGTCCTGATTTTCAAAGAATTCGCGACCTGCTAAAACAACCTATCATCTTTGACGGACGAAACCTGTACGACCTGCCGGCGATGCGGCGCTACCACATGGAATACCATCCCATCGGTCGACCGGCCGTACATCGCAACGATTAGCCGGCAGAACAATCAACACCAGAAGGATGTAGACGTTTTTATGAAGGACATACCCCTAGCCAGACCCAACATCACCCAACGCGAGATCGATGCGGTGGCAGCGGTGATGAAAACCTCTCATCTCTCGCTCGGTCCCAAGGTAGTCGAGTTCGAGCAGAGGATGGCTGCCTACTGTGAAGTTGACCATGGCATAGCCTGCAACAGTGGCACCTCCGCGCTGCACTTGCTGATTCGTTCATTGGGCATCAAAGCGGGCGACGAGGTGATCACCACGCCGTTTTCGTTTGTCGCGTCAGCCAACTGCGCTCTCTTTGAAGAGGCTAAGATCGTCTTCGCAGATGTTGACGCCGACACCTGGAACATTCACCCAGCAAAGGCCGTCGATGCCATGACGGACCGAACCAAGGCGATTATTCCCGTTGACGTGTTCGGCCAAATGGCGGATCTAGATCCGATCGTGGGGGCGGCGAAGAGTCGTGGTATCGCGGTGATCGAGGATTCCTGCGAGGCGTTGGGCGGGCGATACAAGGGTCGGCGTGCCGGATCGTTTGGCGACGCGGGCGTCTTTGGATTCTATCCCAACAAGCAGATGACCACCGGCGAAGGCGGCATGATCGTCACCAACAATGAGAAGCTGGCTGACATGGCCCGCTCTATCCGCAATCAAGGCAGAGGCGCCGGCGCGGGTTGGTTGGCCCATGATCGGCTCGGCTACAACTTCCGCCTCAGCGATATCAACAGCGCCATCGGCATCGTCCAAATCGAGCGGATCGATGAGATTCTTGGCCAACGCCAACGTGTAGCCGATCTCTACCAGGCGAGGCTTGCTGATGAAACCCGCATCGTACAGCAGAAGGTTCACCCGGACGCCGAGATGAGTTGGTTCGTCTTCGTCGTCCGCCTGACCGACGACTATGCGCCTTCTGTCCGCGATGACATTCTGACCCGCCTGCGCGAGTTGGGCATCGGTTGTAGCAACTACTTCGTGCCCATCCACCTTCAGTCCTTCTACGTCGAGCAGTTCGGGTTTAAGAAGGGCGACTTCCCCATCACCGAGGCCCTGGCTGAGCGAACCATCGCCTTGCCTTTCCATCATGAGTTGGGCGAATCAGAGGTGGACCACGTCTGCACCGAATTGCAGAAGCTACTGTAGTGCTACGATGCCTCTGGATTCGACAGGGGCCACTGCTCTGCGAGCAATGCAGTATCTCGGAGTTAACGCAAACACTGCTCACTGAACAGTGGCACCCCGACCCGGCGATGGAGAGTTGACGGAGCGCATGGGCTACGGCTGATTCCGTGTCGAGATTGGCGATGCAGCTTCAGCTCGACCGATCAAACAACCGAAATCTGTACAGCCGCAGCAGATGGCGCAGGTAGCGTAATTGCTCGCTTAATGTCAGCTTGCTCTCGCCCGCATGCCGGGCCCCAAAACTGATGGGCACCTCGACCGGTTTTCGGCATCGACCCTTGACCAGCAGTTCCAGGCCGATCTTGTAGCCGATGGGGTCGAGGCGGGCGGCATTCTTCCAGGTCGTGCGATGGAGCGCGAAAAAGCCAGACATCGGGTCGCGCACCGATGTGAGGGGTTTGGCCAGCCAGGTGGCGAATCTGCTGTTGAACTGCCTGAAGATTGACCATTTCCCCTCGATAGAACCGTCGGCATACCGCGATCCGATCACAAAATCTGCCTCGCCGGAAGTGAGGCAGGCGACCAGCTCGGGAATTTTCTCGGGTGGATGTTGCAGGTCCGCATCCATCACCAGCAGGGTGACGCCGCGGGCGTGCTCAAACCCATCTAGGACCGCCGGAGCCAACCCACGCGGTCCATCTCGCTCGATAATCTGCACCGGAAATTCGCCGGCGAGTTGCCGCACGATTTCGACCGAGCCATCGCCCGAGCGATCATCCATAACGATCAACTCAGCCTCAATACCGGCGGAGTCGACGGCCGCAAACACCCGCCGGGTAAGGGCGGCAAGATTTTGAGCCTCGTGGAAGGCGGGGACGATGATGGAAACTGAGGGTTCTGGTTCTCTCACAGGGTCTATCGTATCCGGATCGTGCGGGTCCACCAACATGTCTGACCGCAAGGTACAGAATCATGCGCTGTCCGAGTACGGATTTGGCTTGAAGTCTGACGATAATCGGAGATGATAGGGCGCGGTGCGAGTTCGCTTGAAACGGATTTTCATAGTTCTTGTTGTTGGCCAAGGATGTGCCTGTGAACGATCAGCCTATCGCGGTATTCGATTCAGGATTGGGTGGGCTGAATGTTGTGCGTGCCCTCCGGCGGGTGCTCCCTGAACGGCCTTTGGTCTATTTTGGCGACACTGCCCGCGTCCCCTACGGAACCAAATCGGCTGAAACGGTAATTCGCTTCACCGAAGAGATCGTTCGCTTCCTGCTGCGATTTGACCCCTGTTGCATTGTGGCTGCTTGTAACACTGCCTCTGCCGTGGCTGTACCGGTGATCTCACCGCGTGTTCCGGTGCCTTTGGTCGGTGTGGTCGCTCCAGGGGCCAAGGACGCCGTTGAAGCCACCAAGGATGGGGATGTTGTCGCCATCCTAGCCACAGCGGCCACGGTTGCCTCCAATGCCTATCGAAACACCATCAACCGCCTGAGGCCTCGCTTGGCCGTGGTGCAAAAAGCGTGCCCGCTCCTGGTGCCGCTGGTTGAAGAAGGCCGATCCGAAGACGATCCCATCGTTCGCATGGTGGTGAGAGAATACCTCGAACCCATCCGTCGATTGCGTCCAACCGCGCTTGTCTTGGGGTGTACGCACTATCCTGGGCTCAAGAAGCCCATTGCGGCGTACTTGGGCGAGGGAACCAAGTTGATCGACTCAGCCCGATCAGTGGCGGATCATGTTGGACGCTTGATAGGCACAAAGCCGTTGAGCCGTATCAGCGATCCTGGTAGGCTGCTCTGCTATGTCAGCGACAATCCCCAACATTTCCAGTCGGTTGGCACGCAGGTTCTGGGAGAGGCCATCACCGATGTTGCCCGGGTCTGCCCCGAGGAATTTGCGGTGCCATCAAGGACGATCATCGACCCACCGGACCGAGTGGCCGTCTAGAACAACGGTCGGCCTATCCGACTGCGTCAGCATACTGCTAGTTGTTCTTTGTGCCGCGGTTTTCTTGGGTGGCTGTGCCAAGAAACGATATTACAAACACCCCGTATTCCTGACTGAATCGGATGTGGTCCAGTACCTGAAGGTAGCCCTGGAGAGTGAGACCCCGGATCAACGGCGCGAAGCGGTGAACCAGGTGGTTCAATCGAGGTATGCACACCACAACGTGGTAGCGACAGCTCTTGACGCCGTGGCCCGGACTGATGGCAGCGTAGCGGTTCGCTGTGCAGCCGTCCGCGGCCTGAGAAAAGCGGACAGCAAAGCAGCCGCGTACACCTATGCTGCGATTCTGGACCCCAAGCAGTCTGAGGAGCAGAGCAGGCCCGCTCCTGCCGAGGTTCGGTTGGACGCCCTCCGCGGCACCCTGGGCTTGGTAGAGGTCGGCGAAGTGCCCGAAGATTTGCGCGACGACCTGCTAAGCCTGAGTTTAGATCTTCTGGATCACGATCGGTCGCGGGACATTCGCCAAACTGCAGCCCGTGTGCTGGGGTACTTCCCGGATGGGCTTACGTTGGATAGGCTGATCAACTCGCTCGATCAGCGAGACTTCGGCGTGGTCTATGAGATCGAACATTCGTTGATGAGACTTACAGGCCAGACGCACGATCACGACTCAGTCGCGTGGCGGGCTTGGCTTGAATCGGCGGATGATCCGTTTGCCGACGCGGGAAAGCTGGATCATTTGCTCATCGAAACCCACGAAGGCTGGTGGCACCGATCATACAAGTCAATGAAGCGTACGTTCTACGGATACCTCCCCAAGAAGAAAGATTCATAGCCAATCGTGCGCGCTCTCGTCCATGAAAGAGTGGTCCGCTTCGACAGGGATTTTCCAGACCCGGTCCCGGCTGAAGGAGAGTGCCTTCTTGAGGTACATCTAGCCGGCATCTGCGCCACCGATCTGGAAATTACCAGGGGATACATGGGGTTTCGTGGTGTGTTGGGCCATGAAATGGTCGGCACGGTGATCGCTGGATCGTCAGCATGGCGCGGAAAACGCGTCGTCTGCGAAATAAACTGTGTCTGCCAAAAGTGCGATATGTGCCTAAGCGGCTTGGCCGCCCACTGCCGCAAGAGAACCGTCATCGGCATCGCCGGGCATGACGGCTGCTTCGCTGACCAAGTGGCAGTCCCCGAGCGTAACCTGCACCTTGTCCCAGATTCCGTGAGCGATGAAGAAGCCGTGTTTGTCGAACCTCTGGCTGCGGCATTTCAAGTCAACAAGCAGTGCCCCATCGAGCCACGGATGAACGTAGCCGTCGTAGGGAGCGGACGGTTAGGCCTCTTGGTCGCCCAGGTGTTGGCAGGTACGGGTTGTACGCTGGAAGTCTTCGGCCGCAACAAGAAGACGCTGCTGCTTTGCGAAAAGAAGGGGATCATGTCTCGCTCGACCGATGGTGCCTTCGCCAGGCATACCCGCGATGTTGTCGTAGAATGCAGCGGGGCGCCTGGTGGATTGGATCTCGCCTTGGAGCTGGTCAGACCTCGCGGAACTGTGGTCCTCAAGAGCACCTATGCAGGTGGAGCGTCCCTAAATCTGGCACCGGCGGTCGTCGGGGAAGTAAAAATCGTGGGCAGCCGTTGCGGGCCTTTCCCCGAGGCGATTCAGGCCTTGGTCCGCAAGCAAATCGATGTCTTGCCCATGCTCAGCAAGACCTTCCCCATCGAGCGTGGCCTAGAAGCCCTCGACGCTGCCGCTGACCCAGAACATGTCAAAATCCTGTTGAAGATCAATCCACGGAGTAGCCGCTAAGCGATGGGCAACGAAGGTTCAGATCTCCGGCGCGTGCCAAGAGAAGGCATTCGGTCTTCCTGGTGCGCTGCCCAGCATGGTGAGTTGGCTATGTTGACTTCAGAAGCCTTGGGCGAAGCTGGTTTGGCCAATGCCTTCTCGCTTCAGCCGGACAATATGGGCCTGGGCAAGAGTGCCGATCTTGCGGCAGCGTTCCGAAGGCGGCAACTTGTTTGCCAGTCCATGTCCGGCGAGGACAGCCGATTGGTTTGCATGCAGCAAGTTCATGGATGCAGGATCGCGACTAGGGAGAGTATCACCTTCGCCAAGCCTATTGACGATGTGGATGGGGTGATCGTTGATCGGCGCGGTGTAGTCGCGGCGGCCCTGTCGGCAGATTGCCCGACCGTGGCGGTCCTCGATCTTGATCGTCGCGTGTTTGGCCTCGTGCATGCTGGCTGGCGGGGTACGGTGGCAGGGCTCACCCGCAAACTCGTACAGACAATGGTAGGGCAGTTCGGCTGTGCTGCTGAGCGTATGGTGGCCGCTATTACGCCTTGTGCCGGGCCTTGCTGCTACGAAGTGGGTGACGATGTTCTTGAAGCTGTCCTTCTATCCTCAGACGCGAGCGCAACGCACGTTTCGTCAAAGGGCGATTCATCCCACCTGGACCTTGGGGCAGCGAACCTCGATCAGCTGCAGCGAGAGGGCGTCGTTCTTGAGCATATCGACTTTGCCAATGTCTGTACGATCTGTGATGAGCGCTTCTATTCTTACCGCCGGGACGGGGCAGCCACCGGACATGCCGCATTCTTCGTTTCTCTTGGCTGAGCAACTGCCGAGACGTTTTTTTTGAATTCCCCCACACTGGGCCTACAATGCTTTCGAGTGCAACTCGGCAGCGTACTGGGAATATGACTTGGCCAAGAAGCGATCACCAAACTGTTTGAAGGCATTGGGGCGGCAGGACATGCCAGCCGCGTTCGATTTGAACGGGTCGCACTACGATCACGTTTGCACCTTCAAGCATGACTTCTTCGCTGCGACAGGGATGTACGCCTCTGGTGAGAACCAAGTCGTTCTCAAAATCGGGCGCCGCGTGAGTTTCTTGGGCATGCCCTTGGCCTGGGTGGGTCGCATGTTGGCCCATCACGAAGCGGATCAGATGAGCCGGCTAATCGGGTTGCCCGGCGTGCCGGCCGTCGTCGGTGTGTGGGAGGCCCATGGCTTGGTCCATGAGTTCATCCCTGGACACACGCTCGAAAAGGGCGAAATGGTGCCCGACATCTTCTTCGATGAATTGCGGACTTTGCTAGCGGCGATGCACGCCCAAGGCATCGCCTATGTCGATTTGGAGAAGCCTCAAAATGTACTGGTGGGCGAGGACGGCAAGCCCTACCTGATTGATTTTCAAATTTCCTGGCCTTGGCCCGTCGGCAAGTGGGGGCAATTATTGCTAGGCAGGGTTTTGGGCAAAAGGCTAATACAGGGCGATCGCTACCATGTTCAAAAACTGCAACGCCGCGTTCGCCCCGACCAGATGAGCGAGTCAGAGATTAAGGAGTCATACCGTCGACCTTGGCCTGTGCGGCTGCACCAGCGGGTGATCCGCCCGGGCGCACTGCTGCGCCGGTGGGTGTTGGCCAAGGTTGATCCCAAACGAAAAGTAGGTGAACGAGGCAGGGTTGATGAAGAGACCCTTGGCGGAGTTATACGATAATGGCCTTGAGTGAGCAAGATCAAGCAGTGATCGAAACGTATCGTGAATGGTTAGAGGAGAGCATTTTGGCTGAGGATGGAATCGGCGCCCTCGAACGGCGCGATCATCCGGACGGCTCGACGCTGGCCACTCGGTTTGAGGTCGGCGCCCATGTGTGGGTGGAACTTGCCATCAGGCCGATCGCCCTTCAGTTGCAGGCATCTATCCTGACCGACGACCGATGGTTCAGTGAGGAGATGGAAACAGCCATCGAAGACTCCGGCGACACCATGGGCGAGTTCGTGGAAATGGGCTTTGATGAGCAGGGCCTGGATTGGGAAGATCCGCCCGTATCGCACTACCGTGACGCAGCCAAGTGCTTCTACTTCTCGACACCTTGGGATATTCAATCGCTCGACGCTCTAGCCGGCGAATCGGTTCGGACGCGATCCAGACAGATGGTCCTTGGCTACCGATCCGCGTTCACTTCGATCCTAGCTCAGGCAGAGTAGGGCGGTACCGACCGAATCTGCCGCCGGGCGTTGCGCCATCGCCTTCCATCGGCGAGGGAATTGGGCAATCCAAAAACAAAGCCTCGGGAATCATTCCCGAGGCTTTGTCAAAGTCCATTGTTGACCCAAGTCGCTGCTCTACCTGTGCCCAGGTCGCCTCAACTCAATTGCAGTCCACCGTCCTGGACAAACTACAGCCTGAAGGTGAAACCAAAGTCACGGTCATAGAACCAGCTTGGCCAGCCAACTGCATCCTCGCCTTGGTGCCGTTGATGGGCAACACGAATTCGGTGCCGTTAACGTCGATCGTAACGTCTTGGCCGTCGTGGCTGTTGTCGAACAAGCGGATGACCACCTTGAAGAGCCCGCCTTGGCAGCGTGCCCTCAGGGACCGAATGTCACTGCAGCCAACGGCAGTCACATCCGGGAAGCTGTTGGCGTCTGTTGGGTCTGTGCCCGCATCCAGCTCATCTCGATCCGGGAAGGAATCTTCATCGCGGTCGATACCGATGCGCGTTTGACCGCCCTCGGGAACCACAGTGAAGGTAATTTCCGAACCGGCTGCCCCTGCCAGACGCAAATCATCAAGGCTGATGATCTCCGACACGCGGTCCGATTGGAACGAGCCACTTCCGATGTAGGCATAGCCCCGGGTTTCGTCGTTCTGGCGGCCTTTGGCTATCAGGCCTACCTTGCCGGCATCGGCAAAGCCAGCGACTTGATTCAACCAATCGATCGTGCCAGCGTCGGCATTGTTTGTTTCATCGACGGTGAACTGAGCGCCCACGGCAGCGTGGCTGTCTTGACTGGATGGACCTGGAGGCTCGCGCAGATTGTTGGGATTAGGTGCGGGCATGTCCGAACCCGTAAAGGCCAGTAGGAGGGCGACGACGTCGGCTACCTCCTGGTCGCTATCCGGGAACTTCTTGAATTCGTACATGAACCCTTCCAGGGATTCGGACCCTGCATTGAAGAAACCAAAGCCGGACCTGCTAAGCAGGACATCGCGGTTGAAACCGACCTTGTCGTACATGTTGCGCAGCTGCACGATCTTGACGCTGACGCGTCGTTGTTCCTTATCAAGCCCCAGATGAGTGATGCTGGTAAAGTTCTCTCCGTCGAGGCCTAGTTCTACAGGTACATATTCACCAGCGCCCGCATTGGGGAACAATTCAGAGTCGCCCACGAACACATGGTCTGTTCCCAACCCGGTCGGCAGCGTGTGGCAGCTAACGCAACTGCGGTTCGACAAGCCAGAAGAGGAGTGCGCCGCCCGATTGATGTAGCCGTCCAAACCAAGGACTGCATCGCCGTTGGGCAACGGGGCACCTTGGGCTAGGCCACCCACGGACTCGAATTCTCCAGATGCATAGTGCCCAGGCAGTGGAAGATCTGACGGCAACGAGTTGTCCAGGTTGCGGAAAGGGTTGGGCGGATAGAAAATCGTGGCTAGGAAGTCTTCATACTCCTGCATTTCCTGGGCAGTCAACATGACGTCGTCACCTTGCAAGCCGGTAAACGCGCCATTGAATTCCTCAAGCCCATTCTTGTCGCCTCGCCAGTGGAACGGTTCGTTGCCGATGATGTCCTGGAAGGTTTGGGTGGTCATCGGCCCCTTCATGGGGTGGAAGTCTGGACAATTGATCGGGTCGACACTGGCGTTGCAATTCTGATCCATGGGGCTCATCTCGCCGGCTGGATTGCCCAAATCCCATGCCAGACGGTCAATCCGGGCATCAACGTGGCAAGAAGCACAAGCAAGTTGGCCCAGCCCTGATGTTGTGTGCGTGTCGTACAACTGTCTCCGGCCCATCTTGATCACCGTTGGTGTGGGGTCAAAGAAGGGAGCGGCTGCGCTGGCGAGGTTGGTAGTCGTATCGATGACCGTGATCGAGCCGTCGAACTTGTTCAGCACGAACAGTCGATTGGCCGCCTCGTTCAAGGCCAAGCCGGTCGGTCCTTCGCCGACTTCGATCGGATCGCCGATGCGGGCGCCGGTCGCGTCAACGCGAACCACGTTGTTAGACCCCATGCCCGCGATGTAGCCGCTACCTGTTCCCATCCAAACAATGCTCCGCGGATCGCCGATAGACAGATCACGGAGCGCCTGAGATGCCGTGGCTGTGTTGCTTTGTTGGGCGATCTGGGCATCGGAATAATCGAGGTGCGGGTTGAGATCCAAGACTGCCGGTTGGTCGGGACTAGCCTCATCCCCCAAGGCGATGTGAACGCGAACGAATCGCCCGGTGAGGTTTGGCTCAAATCGAATCTCATTGATCGCTTCAATGCCAACTACAGTCACCAAGCCGCTCGTCGGGTGAACGGCGATGCCCATGCAAAGGTGCATCATCCCCGTCAAGTAGCTGACTTGAAGCGAATTGGCGTCGATCACAGCCACATCGTTGTCCAGCATGTCCCAGCCCGCGGGTCTACGGACAGAGGGGAGTCCGCCGTTGATGTAGCTGCTCCAATCGGTATTGTTGTCGTCCATCCACTGGCCCTGAGCGTTCTGCCGCACGATGAGATTAACCGTTGGAGCCTGCGGGAGGGCAGGATTCATGGGCGGCTTGAAATCGACGCCGTCGTTGGGCGGCGGATTCTGTCCGCCGTACGGCCCGTTGTTATGGTTGAGCGGGTTCGAGGTGCCATCGACGCCTCCAGCTGCGCCAATGATCGTCGTCTTGTTGCCCGACTCGAACACGGCGACATAGACTTTCGAGCCGTCGCCGCTGACAGCCATCGCCCTTGGGTCTTCACCATCAATGGCAATGATCGTGGGTGCGGTATCGAGGTTAGCCGGGTCAAACACCAGCACAGTATTAGCCTGGGAGCAGGAAACGAAGGCCCGTTGCGGTGTGCCTGCAAACACGACGTCGGTGGGCTCGTCAGCGGTGCTGAGGGTCTTGACCACATTCATGGTGGTCAAATCGACTACGCTGATGCTGTCCGAGATGTGGTTCACCACCCATACTTCGTTGTTGGTTCGCGCCCGTACCGACACAGGGTCAAGACCGACAGGAATGGCACCCAAAGCGGTCGGTTCGCCGGAATTCACATCGAATACTTCCAGCCGGTTGTCAGCTGTGTTGACCGCCAGCAGCCGGCTGCCATCCGGCGTGAGCGCCAATGGAGAAACGTGCGGCGTCTCCCAGTTGACAAACGACGGACCAGCAGTGACCGATGCCGTCAATGTGGCCACCACGCCCACAATAACCAATCTCTGAACCACGCTGATATCCCCCAATTCACCTTCTGCAGAGTAGGGCGACGGGCGTCCACGTGTGACTGCCCACGCGCCATATGTTTCCTTGGCCGCGAAGTGCAGCCTGCATGTCTAGCTCTTCAGATCCCCAGTTGGATCCAAGAGTTGAATCGCTTGTCGTATGCAAACGCCTCCCGAGTTCTGGCCCTTGCATTTCCTCAGTGAAGTGTGGCCCTTCAACGGCCCGATCCCCCACTGTAGCGACGTGCCTTAGCTGGGGTCAAGTCTTGATTGGAGTGCTCAGTCTTGAACTGCCATAGGCGTAGCCGCCAAGGGCGATAAAACAGTTGTTTTGGGTACTACCCAGCCGCAGCTGGCGGAAGATCTCCCGCTCAGCCGTTCTTGTCCAGTGACACTTTGGAACAAGTGTCTCTTCGACAACTAACTAGGAGCCCGGCTTTTGGGCTTGATAGGCTATTCCAAGTTGATCGAAGAAGAAGGCGTAGACATCCACGGTCTGTTCGATGCGTTCATTCAAGGAGGTGTCGCCACCGTGCCCGCTATTACTGCTTGTTCTAAGTAGCACCCGTCCTGCTGAAGGCGAAGCGGCTTGGAGGCGTGCCGTCATCTTTCGCGATTGCATGGGATCTACCCGTGGGTCATTTGCCCCGGTAAGAAACACTGTGGCTGGATACGTCGTGCCATCGCTGATCTGGTGGTAGGGCGAATAGGCATACATGGCTTGGAATTGTGCTGCATCTTTGACGGTGCCAAATTCGGGAATGTTGAAGGCGCCGTTGGATGACAGCTCCACGCGCAGCATGTCGTAGATGCCCACATGGGTGACTACCGCGTTGGCAATGCCAGGATGTTGCACCAGTGTAGCCCCCATCAAGAGACCCCCATTGCTGCCTCCAGTAATGCCCAATCGATTTGAGCTGGTGTAGCCGCGGTCGATCATGTGCTCAAGCCCGGCGTAGAAGTCGTCGAACACGTTCTGCTTATTGGTCAAGTTACCTTGGTGGTGCCATTCTTCGCCAAACTCGCCACCGCCACGAATGTTGGCCACCGCATAGATCACACCTTGTTCGAGAAGGACAGCCAAAGTTGAACGAAACCGCGGAGAGTTACTGACCCCAAAGCCGCCGTATCCAGTCGCGATGCAAGCATTGGAACCATCAAGCTTGGCTGACTTAGGTTTGAGAATGTTGACCGGGATTCTCGTCCCATCCTTCGACGTGGCGAATTCGCGAATCACTTCAACGTCGCTCAAGTCAACAGGTGATGCCGTAGCCAGCGCCGTTTTGGTTGTCTTGTTCTTCTTGGGGTCAAAGCGGTACCAAGCTGGTGGCTCGATGAAGGACCAATTTGAATAGAGGATTTCATCGCCAGCCATCGGCGTCACCGATGCAATCGTGGATACAGCGAGTTGCTGGGGGTTCGCAAGACGCTCGCCGGTGTGGTCAAAAACGCGGATCTCCGACGGGCCTCCAAGCTGATACTGAACGTAGAGGCGTGTCTGTGTAGGGAGCACGGTGGGCGGCTCCCAGAAATCTTCGACGATGGTATCGTTCCCCTCAGGGATGATGGTCTTAGCCTTGGCTACGTCGAGGTCGTCGATGGACATCCGCAGAATCTTGCCACGTGGGGCGCCTTTGCGAGAGATAACAAAGAGATCGTCGTTCGGACCAAAGGCTGCCTGCAAAGTCTTGTCGCCAAATACGCTGAACTGCTTCCACTTGCCGTCGGCGGAGCGAAGATAGTGGGCGTATTGCCCGCCGTCGCCCTCTTGCACTGTTACCAACAGCCTCCCCGTGCGGTTATCCATAGCCAATTGGATCTCAGCGATCCGGGGCAGATCCTTCCCCAGTTCGTAACGATCAGACGAAGTTGATGTGCCCAATTGATGGTAAAAGAGTTGCTGGAAGAACGGCATATCTTTGGCTGGCCGCTCGTTGCCGCGTGGGTAGCGGGTGTAAAAGAAGCCGCTACCATCGGGCATCCAAGCCAAGTCTCCGCCGGCGGTGCCTCCATTGACTACCGGTATGATTTCGTGAACTTCCTTGCCCGTAGCGGTCGCGTAGATGTGGACGTCGCCGGATTCGCTGCCGCCTTTTGAAAGCGAGACCGCTACTAGCTGACCGTCCGGGGAGGGAATGTACCAGTCGATGGAGATTCCACCACTGCTGTCCAATTCGTTGGGGTCAACAAGCACACGTTCGTCGCCGGAGTTATCGACCGATGGCATCACCACCAGAAAGCGCTGTTGTTTGGGTGGTTGACGTTTCATGGCGAAGAGCTGATGGCTTCGATAGGTCAAGCTGTCGTAGCTTACGATCTTAGCCGCCAGGATTTCGGTTACCCGGGCACGGATGGCGTCAACGTTGGGCAGATTGTCCAGGTTAGCCCGGGCGTGCACGTTCTGTGCCTCGCTCCATTGGCGGACGGCCTCATCGTCCCAGTCTTCGAGCCAGCGATAGTCTTCGGTCACCGAAACGCCATGAAATGTATCGGTGACCGGGATCTTCTTGGACGCAGGAGGCGAAGCCCAGGCAGTAGCTGAGATGAGCACCAGCAGGGCAATAGTCAGTAGGCGTGTCGTCATGGCTTGCTCCTTCATTCGATCAGTTGACCGGCGTATCTCTTAAGAATGCCGAAGCGTGATTATCGCAGAACCATCCATGACGGCAAGTTGAGGCTGGCAATGAGGTCGTCGCCAGCATCTTTGATGTCGCCATCGGCGTCGTCGCCCAAGCCGGCCTTGAAGTCGTCGAATTTTGGGCAGAGCACGTCGCCGATCATGTCGGCCGGTCCGTAGCCTAAGTTGGTGTCGAGGCCGCTACAGATCTCGATCAAGGCTTGAAGTGCCCTGTAAAATCTTCCTGACACCTTAAGAGGTCCCTGACACCTTAAGAGGTCCTCACCTTAAGAGGTCCACCTTAAGAGGTCCTGTCTGAATAGTCAGAGTTTTTGCCCGCATTCTGGACACCTTGGTTCAGCGACGCCGCGTAGCATATAACCACATCTGTAACAATGCGGATAATCAAATAACTTGAAAGTTACCAGGTGGTACACGATGACGGCGACCAGCATTGCAAGCACGGGGGCCACTCCCAGGGTGACATAGTGGTCCAATTGCATGGCCCACAAGGGTGGAGCCGTCGGAACGACATCAAAGCATCCGTTGCCTGAACGCTGCAATACTGCAATATCTGCGCCTGGCGCTCCCAGCTTTGCCGCAGATGCCAAAATCGCGGCAGCGACCTTGTTTTGAATATCAGTAGCATACGTCAGCGATACTGTTGCCAAGCCACTCAAGATAGCCAGACTTCCGCGCCAGCACCAACGTAAGCGTCGTTTCATCTTTTCCATCCCGGCCGGAGACAACTGGACAAGCAGCGGCGTACGAAGCCGATGGAAATCATGCGGTGGTTCTCCCGAGTCAGGGACAAACAAAGAGACAAACAAAGGTGTCAGGAAGAATGTCTAGACCTGTGCAAGCTCTTCCTGGAACCTTTCCCTCGATTTCATTGCCAACTTGGTGTCGTGCATAATCTGTGTTACCACGTTCTCTGGACCGTCTCGGCGTTCGATCACCTGACTCTTGTCACAATAGTACAACACCGTGCCAGCCAAGTCATCCGAACTTGTCACTGCCTTCTTGATTATTCAGCCTAGCGCGTCGTAGATGTTCACCGTGATGGTGATATCGCCGTCCCGGCTGGATTTGACCTGTCTGGGGCGGCTACAGGCGTCGTAGCTGTCGGCGAACTAGCCGTCTTCGGTGTTGATCCGCAGGCTGTTGCCGTCGCGTGCGGGCGATGACGCCAGCACGCCTTGATCGCGGTCATGTGGGGCCTTAGAGTCTCCGTCGCAATGACGTTGAAGGCTAACCTCGGCCTGCATGAGAGATCGAGTCAACCGATGAAGCAGACTTTGAACGAAATAGAGCGACGGGTGTTGGGCGTCTTGTTGGAAAAGTCGATGACCCAGCCCGACTACTATCCCATGACGCTGAGCGGCGTGGTGACCGGTTGCAATCAGAAGAGCAATCGCGATCCGGTAGTGGGCTATCACGAGCAAGTGGTGGCTGAGGCGCTGGAGTCTCTTCGCGAAGAAGGGGCAGTGACCAAGATCATGCCCGGGGCAGGGAGTCGGGTTCAAAAATACCGCCACGAAGCTTACCAAGCCTACGAATGGACCCAACGAGAGCGGGCGGTGATGGCTGAGCTGCTTCTTCGTGGTCCCCAGACGCTGGGCGAGCTGCGAGGCCGGTGCTCGCGGATGATGCCGTTTGAAGACTTGCAGGCTGTCTCGATCGTGCTGGAATTGTTCGCCGATCGCGAGCCGCCCCTGGTGAAACCCTTGCCGCGCGAAGCAGGTCGATCAGCGATCCGCTATACGCATCTCTTGTACGAGGAATCCGAGCTTGCAGAGTCGGCCGAAGTAGCTCCGATGGAGCAGTCGGCCGTTGCTGAACCTCCACGGGCTGCACCCACAGGCGAATCCTCGGGCCAAGTCGAGGCGCTGCGAGAGCAAATCGACGCGGTCCAAGGCGAAGTGGCTGACCTATACCAGGAGTTAGCCGAGCTAAGAAAACACATCGAGGCGTTGGAGCAACGGTGGACCTCGTGACCCCCGGGTCGATTCTGCGAAGTCTGAATCTGCCGAGCACGCTATGAAACGCCCAACGCTCCTCACATCCTTGCTCGTGGTCCTGGCTCTCCCCGCCTCCGTCAAAGCCCACGAATTCGCCATCACCAAGGTCGCAGCCATCCTGAATCTTAATGGAGGCTATCAGATTGACGTGGTCGTCGATGTTGATGCCCTGGCATTGGGTATCGCCCCGAGCACACCCGCAGACCAAGTCGTCCGGCAGATGCGGGCCTTGTCTGATGCAGAGTTCGCCGAGTGCGTTGAGCGCGTCAAGAAAACGATCAGCAAGAGAATCTTCGTCCGCTTCGACGGCCGGCGCGTGCTCCCTGAGGTTGAGTTCCCGCAGTTTGAAACACTCCATGGCGACCCGGACGACGACAGCGTGCTGGGCATCATCGTTCGGCTAACCGGAAAAATCCCCGAAGCGGCGGTCGAGTTTAACTTTACCGCATCGCGTAGCTTCAAGGTGGTCAACCTGACGATCATGGACCGTTCAACGGCAGCCATAACCAAGTACACGCTAGCCGTCGCTGAAGGATCGCCGCTGTACCGGTTGGGTGAAACGCCGGTGCCCCAGAGTCGAGCCAGCGTCGCTAGGCGTTACGCGGTCCTCGGGTTCGAGCATATCTTGCCCAAAGGGCTGGATCATATTCTGTTCGTCGTTGGGCTGTTCTTGCTGAGCATCAAGTTCCGGCCACTCTGCTTTCAGATCACCGCCTTCACCGTCGCCCACTCATTAACCTTGGCCCTGTCCATCTACGGTGTGGTGTCGCTGCCCTCGCGTTGGGTCGAACCGTTGATCGCGCTATCCATCGCCTATGTAGCCATCGAAAACCTATGCACCACTGAGCTGAAGCCATGGCGTCCTGCGGTCGTCTTTGGATTCGGTCTCTTGCACGGTCTCGGATTTGCAGGCGTGCTCAATGAACTAGGCTTGCCTCGTTCGGATTTCGCGACTGCGCTGGTGGCGTTCAATGTTGGCGTCGAGGCTGGGCAGATTACCGTGGTCGCGTTGGCCTTGTTGTTGGTCGGCTGGTTCAGGCATCGTTCTTGGTACCGAAAAGCCATCGTAGTGCCAGGTTCGGTGTTGATCGCTGCGACCGGATTGTACTGGTTCGTGACCCGCGTGATGGGTAGTTGGTAAACGAGAAGCAGTCTTGGGCTGCACTACATGAGGGATTCGGATATGGGCGCATGGGGGGCCGGCGTTTTCGAGAACGATGACGCCTTAGATTGGATCGACGAATTCATAGAGGAGCGAGAATCAGCGAGCATAGTGGATACGCTAGAACTGATCGCAGTGGCTGACCCTGACGAGCGCGAGGCGCCCGAGTGCTCCGAGGCCTTAGCAGCAGCCGAGTTAGTCGCAGCCATGGCTGGAAGAGGATCAGCCATGCTCCCCGAAGATGCAGCTAGTTGGGCGTCAAGCAATCCTCCGTCCGACGCATCGCTTCTCAAACTAGCAGCAAAGGCCGTCCACGCGGTCCTGGACGACTCAGAGCTACGCGATCTATGGGAAGAATCGGATGATCCAAAGGAATGGAAGACAGCCGTAGAAGATTTAGAGCGCCGACTCAAGATGCCATGCGGGTAGGGCAAGCCCGCGCTATCTGTCTTCGGGGCTTTGTGGTTCTAGTTCCTGAGCGATGGTCTGCAACGCAGTGATACAGTTTGCGATGTGTTCGTCCAAGTCAAGGTCGAGGAGCTTGGCGCCTTGGTCGACGTCATCGCGCGAAACTGCGGCTGCGAACTGCTTGGTCTTGAGTTTCTTCTTCACGCTCTTTGGTTTCATTCCCTCCAGAAACTGAGGCCTGACCTGGGCGACGGCCACGATGAAGCCGCACAATTCATCAACGGCGAACAGGGTCTTTCGTAGCGGCGTGTCTCGCGGATAGTCTTGGATGTTCCAATCGGCGTGCGAGAGGATCGCTTCGATTACCACTTCTTCAACGCCTCGCTCGCGCAAGACCTTCGCCCCTTCGCGCGTATGATCCGGCGGGTTAGGCCAGCGCTCGTAGTCGAAGTCATGAAGTATTCCTACCAGGCTCCACTGGGCCTCGTCGTATCCACCGAGCCGGGCATAATGCCTCAGTGCAGCTTCCACGGCTAAACCGTGGTTAATCAGGGCGGGATTCTTGGTGTATTCGTGCAGCAAAGCGAGTGCGTCGTCGCGTGTCATGATCTGTCCCCGTACTATTGCATAAGAGTCTCTTTACAGTTTGACGTTCGCCTGATGGTAGCTATCATCACTACTGGACCTATGGTCACTGGCATTGTAGCCCCGTAGGTATTGCCCATTGGCTTGAACGATCAAGGCCTTCATTTGCGAGACCGCGAGCGAGAAACATTTGCTGCCGAAGAATTGGCCGTGGTATTGAGCCGGTACGATCTAGGCCAAATTGAATCGGTCACCGAGTTTCGGCGCGGCTCCCGTCGCCGGCCCAAGGTAGGCATAGTCTGCGACCGGGGCAAGTACCTCTTGAAGCGTCGCCCACGATCTGAGGCCGCTACCCAGCGCGTCGCCAACGCACACCGCTTGCAAGATCACCTATTGGCCGCGGGACTTCCCCTGCCCAAGTTGGTGGCTTGCACGCCCGGGGGACAACAGACCTTCCTCCGCGGGCCTTACGTCTATGAGCTGTTCGATTACGTTCGGGGACAAAGCTACAGCGGCACCGGCGACGAGACTCGATCATCCGGAGAGGCGTTAGGGCAATTCCACAAGGCCGTTCGCGACTTCGACGGCCAGGGCATGCCAAGCCGAGGAGACTATCACGACGCGAATCCCGTGCGAACTGCGTTGAGCAGCATTTCCAACACCATGGGAAGTCATGACAGTGCCGTGGGCCTAGAGAGCGAGTTGATCGAAACCACCGGCGAACTCTTAAACACCTACGAATCCTGCTGTGAGGTGGTCGATGTGATCGGGCTGCGAGGCTGGCCCCAGGTCATGATCCACTCCGATTGGCATCCGGGAAACATGCTGTTTCGTCATCATGAAGTCGTGGCTGTTATCGATTTCGACTCAGCGCGGCAGGCTCAAAAAGTGATCGACCTAGCCAACGGTATTCTTCAATTCTCGATGCTCTCTTCCAAGCATGTCGAAGACTGGCCCGATGAGTTGGATGAGCGCCGGGCACGTCTATTTCTTGAGGGCTATCTCGGCCTCGAGACAATCACCAAAGAGGAGCAAGCATGCATTCCCCATCTCATGATCGAGGCCCTGATTGCTGAGTCGGTGCTGCCCATCGCCGCCACCGGCAGTTTTGGGCGATACCATGGTTTCCGGTTCATGAAGATGGTATGCCGAAAGTCGGCTTGGCTCGCTCGAAACGCCGAGCGGCTAGCCGAGAATGTCGTAGCTGCCAGCTCGAGCTGATCCACCCCACCTCTAGGCGACGATTCAGGGCGGGCATGCCCACCAGCAGTCAACACACGTCCTTCTCAACGACTTGTGCTACAATGATCCATGGCTGGAGCTGCCTGGTTGACCTGGAGCGGAATGTTTCGTGCATGAGTGAACCGTCGAATCAATGGCAGAGCATTCTTGGCTCGATGGCTTGGTTTGCATTCTTTGTCGCGCTGATTTTTCGCCCCGGCTTGGTGGTCGATTTCCCGCTCCTTGCGTTGGTAGCAGTGCTCGGATGTGCCTGGTGGGGCAGAAAGGCCTGGCGGACCCGTGCCCTAGAGCGAAAGGCCCGCAAGGACAAGGAGTTAGACACTGAAGACTGACTATGATGTCATCGTGATCGGCGGAGGACACGCAGGGGCAGAGGCTGCCCATGCCTCAGCCGCGACCGGCGCCCGCACCGCGCTAATCACCATTCGTGCCGATGCCATTGGCCGAATGAGTTGCAATCCCGCAATTGGTGGCTTGGGCAAGGGGCAAATGGTGCGCGAGATCGATGCCCTGGGTGGCCTCATGGCTCGGGCTATCGATGCGACCGGCATTCAATTCCGCATGCTTAATACCAGCAAAGGGCCGGCTGTCCGCGCTCCAAGGGCGCAAGCAGATCGAGAAGCCTACGCAGACTGGATCCAAGAGTCGCTGATGCCGCTGGTCAATCTGACCATTATCGAGGGACTGGTCAGCGAGATTCGCACAAAGCCGTCTTCGGCCTCGTCTCCCGCGCGGGTGACCGGCGTCCATTTGGAAGACGGGCGAACCATAAGCGCCCCTACGGCCATTGTCACTACGGGCACGTTTCTCAAAGCGTTGATGCATTGTGGAGCCCAACAATCAGCCGGGGGCAGGGTTGGTGAGCCAGCAGCCACCACAATGAGCGACTGTTTGACATCGTTAGGCCTGGAACTGGGCCGACTCAAGACGGGCACGCCGCCGCGCATCCACCGAGACTCCATCAACTACGATAGGGTGGAGCGTCAACCGGGCGATGAGCCGCCAACACCGTTTTCTTTTGTAACCGAGCGAATCAAGCAGCCACAAATATGCTGCTGGATCACCTATACGAATCAAACGACGCATGAGTTGATCCAGAACAACTTGAACCTCGCCCCAATGTATTCCGGGCAAATCACGTCAGCGGGACCGCGGTACTGTCCCAGCATCGAGGACAAGGTGGTGCGCTTCGCAGACAAGTCTCGCCACCAAGTCTTCCTGGAACCAGAAGGCTACGACAATGAGCGCGTGTATTGCAACGGGATCAGCACGTCGCTTCCTGCGGAGGTTCAAGAGTTGCTGGTCCGGTCGATAGCCGGGCTGGAGTCGGCCAGAATCCTGCAGCCAGGTTATGCGGTGGAGTACGACTATGTGCCCACGCATCAAACCAAGACCTCGCTGGAGGCCAAGCGGGTTGCCGGCTTATTCCTCGCCGGTCAGATTAACGGCACTAGCGGCTACGAAGAGGCGGCAGGCCAAGGCCTGATCGCAGGTATCAATGCCGCTCGCTTCGTCGAGGGTACTGAGCCGGTGGTGCTTGGTCGCGATGAATCTTACATCGGAGTCATGATCGACGATTTGATGACCCGCCCGCCGAAGGAACCTTATCGGATGTTCACTTCTCGGGCAGAGTACCGGTTGCTGCTCCGCTCAGATAATGCGGATCAGCGGTTGACGCCCCATGGTCGTCGCTGGGGCCTAGTAGATACCGCACGGTGGGAGAGTTTTCGTCGCAAACAAGACCAAGTCGAAGAACTGCGCGGGTTGCTGCCCTCCTTGCGCCGCAATGGGATTCCGCTGGATCAATGGCTAAGACGGCCCGACGCTACCGCGGACCACCTTAAGAACGAACTAACCGGTGAGAACGAAGACAGATTCATGCACTCCGCCGTAGAGCAAGTCCACATCGCAGCCCGGTATGGCGGCTACCTCGTGCGGCAGGCGCGCCAAGTGCAACGCTTCCGCGAGCTCGAAACCTCTCGGATCCCCACGGGCTTGGACTACCAGAGAATTAACGAGCTACGCATAGAAGCCCGTGAACACCTGACCCGCGTAGACCCACTAACGTTGGGCCAAGCCGCCCGTATCCCGGGCATCAATCCCGCCGATCTCACCGTCCTCATGGTATACCTGAAGGGGAAGCGCCCCATCCCCAGGCTGCCTGCCTAGCTGCACCCGCTGAGCTGGGCCCAACAGAACAGCTAGGACTAAAAAAGATATCACAGCCCTGCCAGCCATCGGCCCCGGCCGACTACTACCTCAAAGATTTGCCGTAGGATCGATAAAGACGCTGATCAGCCAATGGCTCGGTACGCCTATCCAGGCTGTGAAATGATCATTGACAGTCAGCGAAGCGCCGGCGACCTTATCCTGATCTGCCTTGTTTCTCCGTAATGCCAGTTATTCCCGGACTATGTAAACTTTTTATCTTGACACTGCGCTTTGACGAATGTATCGTATGGAGAAGATGGGTGGAATGGAGCAGCCGAGCAAGGAGGTTGACTGTGGCCACAAAGACGGCGACGAAGCAAGACAAACGTGGGAAGATCGGGATCAAGAGCGTCTACACCACGGGCGAGGTATCCCTGATCTGCAACGTGAGCCAGCAGACCGTCATTCGCTGTTTTGACAGCGGGAAGCTGAAAGGCTTCCGGGTACCGGGATCGCGATTCCGTCGTATTCCTCGTGAAAGTCTAATTAGCTTCATGAAGGAACACGGCATCCCCCTCGATTCACTTGAGTCGGGCAAGAAGCGCGTGCTCGTAGTGGATGACGATGAAGCCATCATCGAAATGTTCAGCGAGTTGTTTGAGCGTGATGGCCGATTCGAAATCAAAACAGCCTCGAGCGGGTACAACGCCGGCGTCTTGACCGAGTCGTTCAGGCCCGACGTACTGATCCTCGACTTTAAGCTCCCAGACGTGAACGGAAACATCGTTTGCCGGACAATACGGGCCGACTCCAAGTTCGAGCACATGCGCATCATCATGATTAGTGGTGTAGCCGATGCCGATGAGATCAGCGACTTGATGGGTGCCGGTGCCGACGAGTTCATCAAGAAGCCATTCGATATCGAGCAAGTTATTTCCAAAGTTGCCGAGATGGTGAACGTCTGATCTACCCCTGGCGAGGCATATTGGCATGGCTACTTCAGCCACAACAGCCGCGGCGCGCCAGGAGGGCCAAACCGAACGGGTGGAGTTGATTCTCTCGCAACTTGAACAGTTGCCGACACTCCCTGCGGTCGCGGTGCGTGTTCTTCAAGCGACGACATCTGCCGAAACCGATGCATCGGATGTCGTTGCGTTGATACGAGCGGATCAGTCGCTTACCGCCAAAGTTCTCTCGTTGGTTCAATGCAGCAGTGTAGGCGCGGCCCGCAACGTGACCGATCTTTCCCGGGCGGTAGTGCTGCTTGGGTTCTCGGCTGTGCGCAATGCAGTGCTGTCTATCCAGGTATTCGAGACCATCGGCGCGTGCCCATCATCGGGCGAAGACGCCCTCAATCGGACCGAGTTCTGGAAGCACAGCTTAGCCGTCGCTTGCGCGTCTCAACTGATCGCTCGGGAATCCAAGAGTGGGGTGCAACCAGACGAAGCATTCGTCTGCGGCTTATTGCATGACTTGGGCAAGGTAGCCTTGGATGTCTGCTTGCCAAAAAGTTACGCCCGGATCGTCAAAGAGACTGAGTTACGGCAAGCTTGCATCTGTGACGTAGAGAAGAAGCTGCTGGGTCTAGATCACACGGTTGCCGGAAAACGGCTTGCCAAACGCTGGAAACTCCCCGAGGCAGTGGTCGAATGCATCTGGTTGCACCATCAACCCCCCCAAACGCTACCCGCATCGCTCAAAGCCCCAAAGCAGGTGCAGATCGTTCACCTAGCGGATCACATCGTCCGGCGGCAACGCATTGGCTACTCGGGCTACAGCCAGAAGGGCGACATTACCGCCCTCGCCGCTGAACTGGGCATCGGTCCCGACGCGCTGGAGCACATTACATCAGCCATTGCGCCCGAAGTTGAAGAGCACTGCGGGCTGGTCGGTTTGACGGAACTGACGTCGGCTGACTTGTACGCTGATGCCCTGGGTGGCGCGAACAAGGAATTGGCCCTGCTAAATTCGAACCTGACCAGCGCGAATCGGCGGTTGGAAGTACGCTCCCGGTGTTTCGATGCGCTGCAGGAATTTCATGGATCACTGTCTGCCCAAGATACCCTGCTGGACGTGTGCCGGGTCGGGGCAGTGTGCGCCAAATCTGCCCTAGGTTTGCAGCGCGAGGTCGTTTGCTTCGGGCTTAACCAACTCAAGACCATCTGTCACCTGGCAGGCTCGACAGTTCTCGCTGGTGATTCAGCCGTCTTGGCCTGGAAGAATGAAACACTGATTCCAGCTGCGCCTGGCAATAATCTGTTGGTTGCCCTGCCTTCTACTATGGAATCGATTGTGGGTCAGTTTGACTACCTAGCCGGTGATGAACCGATTTGGTTGATGTCTGCAGGCCATGATACCAAGCTCGTCGGTGGTTTTGTTTTCCAAGCTCCGGCAGATGTGGTCGAGCAGCTAGGTGCCTACCCCCAGGAATTGAATGCATTGGCCGGCGCGGTTGGCCTGGCTGTGGTCACTGCATCAGTGCGTTCCGACTCGGAGCTACTGATCGAGGAATTGGCCGATGTCAATCGGAGACTTAGCGCCGCCCAGGACGAAGCGCTGAGGAGCAAGTCATTGCGCATCATCGCCAGGATGGCGGCTGGGGCAGCCCACGAATTGAACAATCCCTTGGCGGTGATTTCCGGGCGGGCCCAGATGCTGGCCCGCGGGTTGATCGACGAGAACGATGTTCGATCAGTGACGCTAATTAGAGAGCAGGCCCAGCAGGCGTCGGACATCGTCAGTGAACTGTTGGATTTCGCCAAGCCCGAAGTCCCCGATTCGCAGACCGTCAGTTTGCAGCCTTGGCTTGAAAAGTTCCGAGCCAAGTGGCTCAAGAATTCAACCTTGAGAGAGGCGGATTTTGAATTGTGCATTGCCAACCCTGGAATCGCCGCTCGAGTCGATCCAGATCAACTCTTGCGGATTTTCGATGCGTTGATAGCCAATGCCGTTGAGGCTATGACGTCCGAAAAGCCGCGGTTGCTGATAAACTCGGCCTCCTCACCGTCCGATGACACTATCGTGGTGATGATCGAAGACAATGGCGTGGGCATGTCACCGGAAGTTCTGGAACACGCTCCAGATCCATTCTTCTCGCATCGCCAGGCAGGACGCGGGCGGGGGTTGGGCTTATCCCGAGCGCACAGCCTTGCCACCAGAAATGGGGGCCGGTTGTGGCTCGAATCAACCGAGGGTGGCGGTAGTCGCGCCTTCGTAGAATTTCCCTCCGCACGCATGGGTTAGCTCGTCATCGTGTAGCCAGCAAGGATTGCTGTCCGGGTGACGCCGCTTGACACATTCGCATAGTTAAACCATTCGCCGGCCAGGATCTTCCTGAGTGTCTACGAGTTGGGCAGAGGAATGGGTCGGAACCGATAGAAAGAAGAGGCTTCGATGTCGTCGCTTGCACAGCCTTCGCTACAATCATGCAAAGTGCTCTTGGTCGAAGACGATCCACGCCTGCTTGAGATGTTGGTCGAGTGCGTCGTCCAGCGGTTCGACGCGCAGCTCACCTGCGTGGGCAGCGCCGAGGATGCGCTGGATATTGAAATGGTCGAGCCGCACGACATCGTGATTTCCGAATTGCACTTGCCGGGTCTGGATGGCTTGTCTTTAACCAGGCACCTCATGGAGCTCAGTGACCGCCCCGTCATTCTCTTGGCCGAGGAGCCGGCCATGTCTCATGCGGTCGAAGCGATGCGACTCAAGGCAGTTGACATGTTCCCCAAACCATTTGCCATCGGCGATTTGATGGATTCAATGGATCGGGCAATGAGCGAGCATCTCAAGTCCCGGCGGTTCAAAGCCAAGCACCGCAACCTTCGCCAGCTCGTGCGTCAAGTCTTGCGCCAGCGTCGAGAACTCAATGGCCGAATCGATTTGATCTGCCGTGATCTAGTCGGAGCTCACCGCAGGCTGATTCAGCGCGTTCTGAATCGAGAGACCAACCACGCCCAGTAGCACCTTTCACCGAAATCAACCGATTCTTCGGCGCCTTTGTAAAAAGACGTCGTTGTCGCGGTGCGCCCACGCTTTATTGAGCTACGATCCACTCGAGCAACGTCTGCTTTGCTGGAAGGCTGTCTCTCCACTCGGTTGTGCTCGATCAAGTTGAAAGGGAACCTATGAACGTGGGCCACGTCCTAACCTCAATCTGCCTCGCAGCCCCGACTCTCGCCGTCTCATCGGCATTGGCCGAGCCGGTCATTCCCGATACTCCTGCTGGGAAAATCGTCGCCGCGTACTTCAAAGCATTCAACTCCGGTGACGATGATACGGTCCGCGCCTTCCACCAGGCGAACACGGCAGCCTCATCGATGCGCCGAGTTTCCATCGACGAGCGGATCACCAGCTACCGCAATAGATTCAACGATTGGGGTGTGGTCGAGATCAAGCAGGTCATCGACGGCGGTCCCTACGGCCTTCTGGTGGTCGTCCAAACTCAGAATGGGGCAGATCTGTACGACTTGACCTTCGACCTTGAGACAGAAACGCCGCACAAGCTGCTCGGGAATCGAGTGGCAGGGCCGTTTGATCCCAAAGTCGGGTCAGCCGGCGCCAGAACCATCACCGACAAGACCAAAGAGACCGCGGTCAACCGCATCGCCGACGAACTCATCCGCGCTTATGTGTTTGAAGACGTGGGCCAGCAGATGGCCAGCGATCTTTCCAAGCGCCTCGCCGCGGGCGAATATGACAAGCTTGGCAACGCCTATCAGTTCTCTCAGCAGCTGACCACCGACTTGCGGGCCATCTGCCACGATCTGCACCTGCGGGTTAGACCTCGCGTACCGCGCCGTCGCTCGGGTCAGTCTCCAAACGCTGGACGCCGCCCCGGCGCGGACAACCACGGCTTCATCAAAGTCGAGGTCTTGCCAGGTAACGTCGGCTATATCAAGCTCACCGAATTCGCCGGCACACCCGAAGTCGAAATCCCCGCCGCTGCCGCCATGGCCTTCGTAGCTGATACCGATGCGCTGATCTTCGACCTCAGGCAAAACGGTGGCGGTTCGCCCCACACCATCAATTTCCTGAGCGGTTACCTCTTTGATGAGCGCGTTCACCTCAACACCTTTGACAACCGTCTGGAAGGTCGAAGGGATACCTACTCGCGCACCGACGTCCCTGGCAAACGCTATGGCCAGCAGAAACCGGTGTACGTCCTGACCAGTAGTCGCACCTTCTCAGCCGCTGAAGAGTTCACCTACAACCTCAAGCATCTAAAGCGGGCTACCATCGTCGGCGAAACCACCGGCGGGGGAGCGCATCCAGTGACTGGCTATACCGTCAACAAGTACTTCGAGATGTCGGTTCCCTTTGCGCGGGCAATCAACCCGGTGACCAAGACCAATTGGGAAGGTATCGGCGTAATCCCCCACGTCGAAGTGCCAGCCGACCAAGCCCTCGAGAGGGCGCACGAACTGGCTCTCCAAGAGACGTCCGGCTCGTAGTGACGGCGGCGCGAGTAGCTACTGCTGTTCCACGCCTAATTCCTCGCGTATTGTGGTGCAGGCTCGCCGCCTACGCGGGCATGACGCGTGCTCAGTTCGCCGAATAGTGGGATGCAAAGATCAATCCGCAATCATTGGCGTGGCAATGCACTAGGTAAGCCAGCTGCCGTACAACTGTGGTCGGCGATCTCTCCAGAACAGCCTCCGGGCGGTAGATTTGGCGCAGGTGCTAAGGGCGCACTCTGTCACTAGAAGTTCTTCCTCGCCCTGAGCAGCCCGGGCTAGCACCGTGCCTTCGTGACTTGCGACGAAGGACTCCCCGGCAAAGTTGAGACGCTCTTCAGCACCGACGCGGTTGCACAAGGCGACGAAGTAACCGTTCTGAAACGCGGCGGTCCGCACCTCAGCCTCATACAAGCCCTCGGGCCATTCGCCGACGGCACCCGCCTGCGGAATGATGACCAACTCCGCTCCGCCGACGCCAAGCGCCCGCATGTACTCGGGGTAGTGGCGGTCATAGCAGATGGCTACACCCACTTTGCCGACCTGAGTGTTATAGACCGGTGCTCCCCGGTCGCCCGGTTGGTAGTAAGACTGCTCATGGAAGCAGTCGAACTCAGCGATATGAACCATCCGCGTCACGCCCAGCAGCGAACCGTCGGCGTCGATGACCGGTGAGCTGTCAAAATACCGACCAGCTTGGTCAACCTCATAAAGATTAAACACCGTAACCAAACCCAATTCCCGAGCAGCCGCAGACAAACAGTCGGTAGTAGGTCCAGGAATAGTCTCCGCCAGCCCGGTCGCGTCGAATTGAGGAAACTGAGGGAAGAATGGCTGAAACGCCAACTCCGGAAAAGCAATGATCCCAACCGCCCGATCAGCCGCCTCCCGCATACAAGCAACAGCAAGACGCCGGGCTTCAACAATATCCCCAACAGCCTTCATTTGAGCTAGAGCAACTAGCATGGGAGATCTCCTACTGGTGGGGCAACAAACTGGCGAATACCCGCTCCCGCAAGAATAGCGGGCATCAGTCGCGGGGGTCAATTACAGTTTGGCGTGCTTGACCTCACCCACACACCCCGTACCATCACCCCATCTGAGTCGGGCCGATTCGGAATACACTTCTAGTCCTGGAGACTTTTGCGATGATCGATACATCCCTACGATTTTTGTGCGTACTTGGACTTACTGCTGGCTTAGCCTTTGTTGGCAGTGGCTGTGCTACTGGCGGCGGGGGAGGCGGCGGCGGTGGTGACGATGCTATGGATGGCGGCGGGGGGGATGATGACGGCGCTGGCGACGATAACGGGACGGGCAATGACGGAATGGATGATGTCATCGCTGGGGCTGGCCTCAACTTTACGGCAATGCTCACAGGTGGCAATGAGCGTCCCGACCAAGTCGAGACCGACACGACTGGTTCAGCCAGCGTGGTCACCAATGAAGCCATGGATGAATTTAGCTACACCATCGACGTTGAGAACGGTGTCAACGTGAGTGCCGCCCACATTCACGAAGGCGGCCCCGAGGACGCGGGCGGCGTTGTGGTCGGCCTCTTCTCTGGCGGTGAGGCGTCGGTCAACGGTCAGTTGGTGCAAGGTACGATCACCGCAGCTGACCTATCCGGCTCACTCGCAGGTGGGACGATTGCAGATTTGATCGAGCTAATCGAATCGGGCAACGCCTACGTCAATGTGCACACCGACGCGAACCCAGGCGGAGAAGTTCGAGGCCAACTCGTCCTCGGTGGATAAGGATCTCCAAGCGGCGTAGCGGAGACGGCGGCAGAAGCGGTCATCCGCTGCGCGCCAGTGCAAATTGACCGCTTCGAGCAAAGTCCGAAATCCGTCTTAGTTTGCTTCGCACTGGCTCTGAAACACTTGATCCACGCCGAAATTAGTTCCGTTGTGCGTACCTGCTAGGATGAAGCTTGCTAGGACCGGTCGAAAGAAATCGGAAAAACCACCGCATAGCGAGTCGGCTGCATCCTCTGGAAAATCGAATCGGTCTTGGCTGAACGGTGTCCACTGGGCCAGCAGTTCAGGATCGATGCCTCCTCCCGGGAGGCTGCTCAGCAACGGGGGATCGCCGATCGCACTCTCCAGCCGGACGGTCAGGTAACCACCCTCCATACTCCCATAGTTGGTCACCAGCATGACGACGTATGCGTCGGGCTCTTGAGGCTCGAAGCCATCGACGAACTCGGGGGTCAAGCAGCGTTGTTCGGCGGTGCAGGTGTCGGTTTCGGGGAATCCGTCGCCGTCGATGTCTTCGCCGTGACAACTGTTGCCGACCTCGCGATCCACATTGGGCCTAATGGCTGAGGCGGCGCCACTCTTGAGCCTCCAAATCTGCCGGCTCGAATAGCGCGTTTCTAGACCTACGTCCAACGCCTGGAGCAAAACGTTGGCCCCAACAAAATATTCCGCATCAATGTCGGCGGTGAATAGGCCACTCCAGCGGTCGGCGTTAATGACGGTGATGTTGCCACTAGCGGCCGATTGGACCTCGGCCACATGGGCGGGCAGGTCGCCGCCGGCAAAATACCAGACGATGTCGCCAGGCATGGCATCGACATCGGCAGATACGCGTTCCAAGGCGTCGGAGTTTCGTAAGGCATCAAACCAATTCGATGGGGCGGCGTTCCAATTCGCGCCGTCATTGAACTCGCGAAAGACGAACCCGGCACAGTTAAAGGTGCGGGTGGGTTCACCCTGCCAAGTCACGCCAGGAACGTTTGGGTCGGTGAAATCAACAGGTGTGCCCCCGCCGGCCAGTACACGGGCTGATTCGTCGTCGATGTCTTGCTGGCGGATTAGCGTATCGCTGGGCAATATGGTGCCGGACAGCTTGATGGGCTGCCCCGCTTGTGGGTGATCGGCGGGCCAAACGGCGTCGGTGCCGTCAGCTTTTTTGACGATGAATTCTCGATAGCATACTTGGAGGTTTCCTTTGGAACGCGTGCCATCGCTTGACGCCGTGGCTTTTAATGAACCACCACGAGCGGCTGTGATGGTTTCTTCTATGTCCGAGGCATGATAGAAGAAAGTCGGGCTTAGGGTCATCCCGGTCATGGATCGAACGGCGTGGGTGACGCCGGCAAGGGTGGCGGGTAGGGCGTTGGTGATGTTGCGATCCAAAAAATCGACCAGCCGACCGACGGAGGCGGGGTCGTTGATTTGTTCCAAGGCATAGGCAAGTAGGAAGAGCTCCTCGTCTTGATCGAAGGTGGGTGAACCATCGAAGCGGCTGAGCGAGGCTTCGGTGGCCTGCGATCCTCCGGCGACCAAGTCATCCACTTGGCCGAAGAGGCCAGGCATCAACACACGTTTGGCGGCGATGCTGTCGCCGGCATAGCGAAACGCTTCAGGTACAGCTTGCTCTTCGACCAGCGATTGGACGGTTTGCTCATTTGGATCGGTGGTCCCTTGGCCACCGCCGCCACCGGTGTCTCCATCGGTTGGCGGTTCACCGCTCGGGGCATCGCCCCCGCCACTGCTCCTGGAGCCGGCATCGGAAACGCTGACAGTGCAGCCTGCCCACAGCGGAACCAAGGCCATGGCTACGACCAGCACGCCCATTGATTGTCGATGATCAGACATACCCACACTCCCTTCAAACCAGGCATCTAGAAATGCCAGCCCGTGGGTGCCAACGGATAGGCTGACCCTGGCTGGAAGGCCCGCTTCCGGTAGTGTAAACACTTTACCCAGGTCCGGTAAATACGGGATGCAAATAACTCGGAGATCGGGGCTTGGTCCTCCGGCAGCGATTTTGGCATTGTCGGTGGGTCGTTTTGTATCGTACGGTTTCTTGTGGGTCCGCGCGTGGGCTCTGGGAGATCAGATGACGATTAGTCCCGTCTCATCAGCTGTTGGGGGGATGAGTCTACTAGGGTCGGCCCGAAGTCCGAGCAGTTCATCGGGCGCTGGGTTTGGCCCCGCGTTTGCGCTGGGCGGATCTGCTCCGATTCAGATGCAAGGCTACGATGCGTACGGTCAGCAGCTGGCAGCCAAGCGGTCGGCTGTATCGGGTCCGGCATCGTCGTCCAAAGCAGCCAAAGAACGCCTCGCCATTCTCCATAGAGCAGCGGCCAAGATCGATACGGGCTTCACTGAGTCAGGAAGGGCCGACGCCGAAACACTATTGGCCAAGAATGGATCCGACACAACTGCCCTCCGATTGGTCGCACACTCCTACCTGGCTGAGAAGAATTACGAAGAGGCAGAACGCGCTTACACCAAAGCTCTCGCGCTAGCCCCCGACAGTGCCCGACTTAGAGGGGACGTCGAGAACATGCGCGAACTACAGAAGAGCGACGACGAAGTGATCAGGCTCGCAAAGCGAAAGATCAAGAACGGTCAGCGTCGAGAGGACGGCCTGCGCCTGCTGATCCACTTAACCGATCGTAGTCCCAACAACACGGATGCGTACCTGGCTTTGGCAGAAGGCTTCCGATCGGCACGTCAAACCTTCGAAGTGATCGGCGCTGTGCAAGAGGCTGTGCGGTCCGCGGGTTCAGAGGATATGGGCCGGGTCATTGAATCAGCCCAGAACTTGGTGGACGATAATCCAGACGTCGGCTTGACCCACAACATTCTCGGCAGGGCACTTCAAAAGGCTGGTTCGTTCCGCCGAGCGATCGGTGAGTTGGATCAGGCAGTAAAGATCGCCCCGGACAACTCTGCCTATAGAGAAGATTTGGCCAGTGGCTATGTCGCCCGGGCAAAGAAACGGCTCGGCATCGGAGATATGTTTTCTGCCCAATCCGACATCCGCATGGCTGAGTCAATCGATCCTGCCAACGACGGAATAGATCTAGTTCAAGGACAGTTCGCTCTAGCCCAGGGCAAGAAATCGATCCTAGCCGGCCGCTACAGTGATGCCCTCGCAAAGCTGAACACGGCTGACAGCAAAGGACCGAAGGATGCTCAGTTCCGCAGGGCGCTTGCAGCCAGTTTTATTCAGGTCGCCTCGCGTTTCGACAGCGCCGGGTCGGACGAACAGGCCTTTACTAGTTTTGCCAAGGCGCTCAAACTCGACCCGTCCTCCCTGCTCGCAAAACGCAAGGTCGGCGAGCTAGGCCATCAGGAAGGATTGGCTGCCATCGATAGGCTGGACTACGATTCAGCCATCTCCCACCTCGATCAAGCGTATGAGACTTCTCGAACCAACGACGCATACCGGACTGATCTAGCCCGGGCCTATGACCTTCGAGGTGAGCTCATGCTCAGCGCGGGCAAGCTAGACGAAGCCCTCGCCGACTTCAAAAGAGGGTTCAGTCTCGACTCAAGCAACCAATCGCTCAGCGCAAACCTCAGCTCAACCCTGAATGCCGTAGCGGCCGCATAGAATCAATTCCTGTCGAATTTGTTCACCTGAGACGCCGTTCTGATGGCTCGCCCAATTCTTCCACCTCGGTGTAGCTTGCCCCGCGTGCTGTCTACGGTAGTACGCTGGCGAATAACAACATCGTTTGGAGACAAGCATGAGCACTAAGCGGGCAGTGCCGGCCTATTCGGTCGGGTTGGACACCTCAGCCATCGCGGTCACGACGACGACTTCCGCGTGATCAAGATCTTCATCAAGGTCTGCAGTGGTGTGCTCGCTGCAAATGGGCAACTCCGACCTGACGTGATTGATCGGGATGATCTCCTGATTGCCGCTGATGGCGAACTTGCAGAGTCAGCCGCGTGAACTGGTCTAGCTAGTTTCCATGCACTGCGGATCCCTTTCCTACGGGCTGCGTTGAGCGTCTATTGGCACTCGCCTTCGTGGTCGATGGATACTTCAGCCGTCATTGCAAAGCAGCTATTGGCGTAGGTTTCCCCATCGCAGCCGCAAACCGGGCTAAATATCTCGGTGCAGGTTTCGGGCGTGGCTGTGCATACGCCAGCACGGCCCTCGTCCTCGCACGTCCCAGTTGCGAATTGGCAGTATTCCCGAGAGGCACACTGATTCCCATCGAGTGTGCAGGCGGTGACCACATCCGACGCATCCACATTGGCGTCCACATCGACGCGCACCAGATTGTTGCAGCCATAGACGATCATCAGCATCGTTGTCCAAGCAACGAAGAGAATGGCGCGGAGGGACCAATCCCGAGCGCGTGGGGACGGCTTCATGGTGATGCTCCTGTCCACGATTCAAAATGATAGAGCCGGATCAGCCAAGGGTTGTTGTTCGAAGCCCGCGCCGCCCGCTCTAATAGCGTGAACAGTATTTAGGATCGCCAAGTGTCCGGCTAGCCTGCATCCTGCGAGAGTGCCAAGTCGGTGCTATTTACACTGAGGTTGGTGTGCTGCGCCATAGGCCTGGGATGTCCAGATTACACTTAGGGCAAGCATCCACTTCCAGCTTATTCTCTTCGACTAGGAAGCCCCTCCGGCGGATCAAGACCGTGTCACAACCCGGGCAGTGCGTGTCTTCGGCGCTTGCCAGTGCGCCAGGTAGGTTGCCGGCATAGACGAAGCGCAAGCCAGCTTCGTGACCGATTTGGCGGGCACGCTGCAATGAATCGCCTGAGGTGCGATCCCGATCCCGCATCTTGTAATCAGGCCGGAACGCAGTGACGTGCCAGGGGATGTCCGGGGATACATCAGCCAGGAAGGAAGCGATGCCTTTGAATTCCTCATCGTTGTCATTGAAACCGGGCACGATCAAGGTGACTACCTCAACCCAGAAATCCATGCTCTTGAGCCGGCGTATAGTATCCAGCACGTCTTGCAGCAGTCCGCCAAGTTTTCTGTATCGCTTGCCGTCGAAGCCTTTCAGGTCAACCTTGTATACGTCGACATAAGGCCGAATGAATTCGAGAACCTGAGGCGTGGCTTCTCCGTTGCTGACGAAACCGCAGGTGATGTTCTCAGCTTTGGCAAGTTTGAAAATCTCGACGGCCCAGTCAGCGGTGATCAATGGCTCGTTGTAGGTGCTGACCATGACTGGCGTTCGATGCTCCAGCGCGAGGGCGATCAATTTGTCGGGAGTAACCTTCCGGGGCATGCTTACAGCCCGGTCGTCACGGAGACTCTGGCTTGTGATCCAATTCTGGCAGTAAGAGCAGTGGTAATTGCAGCCAAGCATTCCAAACGAGAGTGCATCGCTGCCCGGATAGACGTGGAAGAAAGGCTTCTTCTCGATGGGGTCAACCTGAACGCCGGCGGCGTACCCACCCGGTACGCGCAA
>JAJDDP010000119.1 GCA_029260235.1 Phycisphaerae bacterium
CTTGCGGGCCTGGAATACGTTCCATTTCACGAGTTCCACACTGCATTCCATGAAATCCGCCACCTGCTTCTGCGGCATACCCTCGATGCTGTACAGGATGAGGGCTAACCGCTGCTTCTCTGGTAGGCGATCAACCGCCTCACCGACTTTGCCCCCAAGCTCCCCAGCCAGCGACGTTACTACTGGCGAAATCCCTCCGCCCTTGGCTTGGCCGGTTGTGGATCGAAACTCGTCAGGCCCTTCGATCACGTCATCCAGTGCCACGGCTTTGCGGGCGACGCCAGTCGCGCGGGATCGCCTATAATTCAGCGACAAGTTGCTGACGATCCGCATCATCCAAGGCCCAAATCGCCGCCGATCCTCCAAGGAAGCCAAGCCTTTGAATCCACGCACGAAGGCATCTTGGGATACGTCGGCGGCATCGTGCGAATTTCCCAGCAAGCGATAGGCCACCGCGACTGCCCGGCGCTGATACCGGCGAACCAGGTCGTCGTAGGCGGTCGCGTCGCCATCCAGCACGACCGACACCAGCCGGGCGTCCTCGATGGCTGCCTCCTCCGCAGCCTTCGTCTGCCGATCCTCATACACCTTGTTGGACACGCCCGCTCACCCCGGGGTTAGCTGAATGTACCTAAGACCGCTCCGGAGCGTAGTTTGGGCCAATAATGGTGTCAATTGCAGCCACGCTTGGGTATGTGCTCCAAAATCCAGGGTTCATCTGTCTGATCTGGTGGGACCGCTCTTCCAACCATCCGACAAGTCATGCACAATGCCCCAGCTATGTTGCATCAACGAGCAGGCCAACAAGAAGACCCATCGTCAGAATCCAGCCCGACGGCGCGAGGCCGCATCGTGCTGATCTGCGGCTGTATGTTTAGTGGCAAGACGACTGAACTACTCGAACGAATTCGGTCTCAGGGCCCCACTCAGGTTCTAGTCATCAAGCATGGTCGGGATGATCGCTACGCCGCCCGAAAAATCGTCGCCCATGGCCAAGACAGCCAAGAGGCGTGGACGGTTTGGGAGTCGTCAGAGATACCGGACCTCCTCAAGCCTGAGCACAGGATGGTAGCCATCGACGAGGGTCATTTCTTTGATGCAGAGTTGCCGGCCATTTGCAAGACCCTGGCCAAGCTCAACGTGCATGTAGTCATCACATCGCTGGATCTCAACAGTTGGGGCGAGCCGTTCGCCGTGATCGAAAGCGTCAAGGCTGTGGCTGACCGCTGCGTAGTGCGGGAGGCCCGTTGCAATGTCTGCAACCGACCTGCTTCCAGAACGCAGCGCCTAACCCCCATCATCGACGGCCAAATCGTAGGAGGCCCCGAAGCGTTCGAGCCAAGATGCAGCGACTGCTGGACCCCGCCCCCCGAACAATCGGTAGATCACGCCTAGAGGGCCGCAGCACCTAATTCGCCGGGTATTGTAATGTTGGTTTGCCCTCCTGTGTCGGTTGTCATTGCTGCACTCCATCATTCCCGCCTGCGCAGGAACGGCACCCATTCGGCGACTTGGGCTCTGTCGTTTGCGTTCGTCCATCATCTCGACCAAACTGCCGCTTGTTGCTCGGGCCTTGGCTGGCGGCTCGGAGGGCGAATGTTCCTTGAATGGAGAGGGTGGCCGTGGAATTTGACTTACCCGAAGATGCTCAGTCGTTGTTCGATTCGGTGCTGGATTTTGCGCGCAAGGAATTGCAAAGCGACGTCATCGAACGCGACCATAACCATGAATTCTGGCAAGAAGGCTGGGACAAATGCGCAGCCTTTGGCATCTTGGGGCTGCCGGTCCCGGAAGAGCATGGTGGATCGGGCTGCGACCTGACCACGACCATCGCTGCCATGGAAGCCCTGGGCTACGGCTGCTCGGACTTGGGTCTAATCTTTGCGATCAACGCCCACCTGTGGACCAACACCATCCCTATCTTGACCTACGGCAGCGACGAACAAAAGCAGAAGTACCTGCCCAAGCTCTGCAGCGGCGAACTCATCGGCGCCAACGGCGCCAGCGAGCCGGAGTGCGGCTCGGACGTCTACAGCATGACCACCCGGGCGGTGCGCGACGGAGATGACTATGTTCTCAATGGGCAAAAGACCTTCGTATCCAACGCCCTAGATTGCGGCCTGATCGTTGCCTACGCATCGACCAACCTGGATGCGGGCCACATGGGCGTCACAGCCTTCATTCTTGAGCGCGACACGCCCGGATTGGCCATCGGCAACGCCATCCACAAGATGGGCCTGCGCACCAGCAGCATGGCTGAACTGTTCTTCGAGGACTGCCGCGTACCAGCCGCAAACCTGCTGGGCCGTGAAGGCGGCGGGGCTGCTTGCTTCGACTGCTCGATGGAATGGGAACGCGGCTGCATCTTGGCTATGCACCTTGGAGCCATGAAGCGGCAGATGGAAAAATGCATCGACTATTCCCGCCAGCGCAAACAGTATGGCCACCCCATCGGCAGGTATCAGTCGGTTGCTAATCGGATTGTAGACATGAAGGTTCGCCTGGAAGCCGCCCGCCCCCTGGTCTACAAAATCGGCTGGCAGAAGGATCGCGGCAAGAACGCGATGCTCGAAGCCGCCGTCGCCAAGCTCTTCCTCAGCGAAGCCGCCGTGGCTTCGGGATTGGATTCCATTCAAGTATTCGGCGGGTACGGCTACATGACCGAGTTTGAACTAGAGCGCGACCTGCGCGATGCGGTCGGCAGCCGCATCTACTCCGGCACGGTTGAAATCCAACGCAATATCATTGCCCGCTTGATCGGCCTGCCGCCATCCACCGTACCTCCCGTGAAACGCAAGCAGTAGCCGTCCGCCTTGGCATTAGGAGGTACCAAACAGCCGATCTCCAGCATCACCAAGACCGGGCAGTATGTAGCCTCGATGGTCAAGTCCGGCATCTACAGCTGCGGTGATTACCGGAATCCCTGGATGACAAGCATTGAGGGCCTCGATGCCTTCCGGTGACGCAACCAAGCACATGACCCGGATGTTCGTCGCCCCAGCCTGCTTCACCGCGGTGATCGCTTCGTTCAAAGAGCCGGACGTAGCCAGCATGGGGTCGATGACGATGACATCCGTCTCGGCAATTCCAGGAGGCAGCTTGTTGTAGTAGATGATCGGTTTGAGTGATTCTTCATCGCGGTAGATACCCAGGTGGCCTACCCGAGCAGACGGCAGCAACTCCATAATGCCATCGCTCATACCTAGCCCAGCCCGAAGAATAGGCACCAGGGTTAGTTGCCGCTGCAAACGACTGCCCACAAAAGGCTCCATGGGCGTCTCAATTTCCAGCGGTTCTGAGGGGTAGTCCCGGGTTAGCTCAAAGGCCATCAATCGGGCGATTTGCCCGATCAGGCGGCGAAACTGCTCAACTCGGGTGTGCTTGTCCCGGGCGATGGTCAACCGCTCCTGAACGACGGGGTGGTTCACCACAGTGACGTTAGGCCAACCGCGTTCTGCCATCTTTATCTCCAAGAAGAACACCGGGCTCATCCATTCGGCTTGGCATAGTAACCGCCTTGACAAGCACTTGGCCAATGTCGAAATATCTCCGCCCGGCGAAAAAACACTTAGGCTAGGGTATAATCATCCGACCCGCAGCTTTGATTGCTCGGGGAACGAGCCTCACTTCGTTGTAGCTAGCAGGAAATCGGCAATGATCCCACGACTGGGCGGCGTATTCATTGTTCTATTCTGGTCGGCCAGCATGACCTGGCTGCTATGGCACGACATTTGGCCAGGCCTAACCGCCGGGGATCCGCCTGTTGGCGCCAACCTGGTATCTGCTGAATCTGGGCCGATCTCTCACCAGTTCGCCATCCTTGATCAATACGAGCATCGAATCGGGACGGCCTGGACCGCCTTCGGAGCCAAAGGCGACGCCTCTTTCCGTCAAGATTTCTTCTTCATCGAGCGGTTCCTAAACCTCCCGCCGATCCTTATCGCGGTGGATTCAGATTTCCTCGCGGATGGGCAACTGCAAGAGTTCCATCTGAGTGTCCACGGCTTGGACATGCGCATCGAAATCGACGGCGAGCGCTTCGCTTCCATGTACGGATTCAATATCAGGGCTGGGCAAATCAAGGACCGCCTTCGCATCGATGCCGATTCCGCCGGCTTGATCGGCGACGTATTTAGACCCTTCTCCGCACTGCCAGGCCTTAAGGTCGGACAATCCTGGCGCATGCAAGTGGTCAACCCACTTGCCGTGATCACCGGATTCGGCAGCCGCTTCGTGTCCATGTTGGCCCGCGTAACCCGAGCAGAAACCATTACCACGTCCCAAGGCGAAACGGTCGATTGCCTCGTCGTCGAAGCTCCGAACGTAACCGCCTGGGTCAACAAGCGCGGCAAAGTGCTCGTGCAAAAAGTCGAACTGCCGGTAGGCGGAACCATCACCGTGCGCGATGAAGCCTACGACGACGACGCGCTCCAAACCGCCAAACGAGCAGTCCCCAGATCGCGGATCGATCCTTATGACTAAAGACCCCCAGCTAGATCGCCCAGCCATTGAATTGACTTCAGTCATCAAACGGTATGGGTCAACAACCGCCGTCGATGGCATTTCGCTTTCGGTGAGCCCCAAGGAAATCTTTGCATTCTTAGGCCCAAATGGTGCAGGGAAGACGACGACCATCAAGATGATCACCGGTCTACTCCGGGCTGATGAAGGCCAAGTGTTGGTCTGCGGACAGAATATGCACAACAACGGCATGGTCGCCAAGCGCCGAATCGCCTATGTGCCTGACCAACCATTCCTCTACGACAAGTTGACCGGGCGTGAGTTCCTCTGCTTCGTTGCCCGTATGTACGACGTTTCCGAAGCTACGCGGGACCGCATCTTGGACGACTTGACCCACCGATTCGACATGAGAGCGTTCCTCGATCAGATGACCGAGAGCTACAGTCATGGCATGAAGCAAAAGGTTGTCTTAGCCTCGGCGTTCATCCATGAGCCCGACGTCCTGGTTATCGACGAGCCGATGGTGGGCCTGGATCCCAAGACTGTCCGTGAAGTAAAAGATTTGTTCGTCGAACACACCGCCCGAGGCGGTTGCGTCTTCATGTGTACGCACACACTGGAAGTGGCTGAAGCCATTGCCGACCGTATCGGCATCATCAATAAGGGCCAGCTTGTGGCACTTGGCTCAATGGCGGAGCTGCGCGACAAGGCCCACCAAGAGCACAGTCTCGAAGAAATCTTCCTCCATTTGACCCAAGAGAAAGACGGGTTCGGCGATGGCTGCTGACGTTGCCCCGAACACGGTTGGCTTTGCACTGCTTCTTCGGCTGAAGCTGACCATGCTGCGCAATCTTCTTGCCCAGTCAATCCAAAACAGTCCATTGAAACTTGCGGTCAGTGCGGTTTTCGTCGAAGCCATCTGGCTGGGCTTGTTCGGGCTCTTCGTAGCCATCTTCCATTCGTTCCAAACGTCGCCCATGGAGGCGGCGGTGATCATCCCAGTCGTATTCAACCTCTTCTTCTTAGCCCTGTTGATCCTGCTGTCCTTCTCTAACGCGGTAATCGTTTACGGATCGCTGTATGGCCGAAACGAGCCTAGCTTTCTCTTGGCAGCCCCTGTCCATCCGACGCATTTGGTTGCCCTCAAGTATGTTGAAAGCCTATTTTTTGCCAGCTGGTCGCTCATTCTCCTGGGCTTGCCCTTGATGATGGCCATGGCTAGGTCTTTTGAGGAATCCACAGAGTTCTACCCGCTGTTCGTAGCCTTCTTCATTTTCTTCGTGCCCATTCCTGGCGCCGTCGGACTGCTGCTAGCTTGGGCGGCTGCGAGATTCTTTCCCAAGCAAGGCCACCGTGCCCTGGCAATAGGCGGAGCAGCTTTGTTCGTCGTAGCCGCGGTCGGGCTGATCCGCACCGTCCGACAGGTCGAAGGCATGACTGATCAATGGATGGCTGGCTTCTTCGCGGGGATGGAGTTCATTCAAGGAGCCATGTTGCCCAGCACCTGGATATCCCGTGGCATCGAGCTGGTACTTCGTCAGCGTCATGTCGAGGCGCTTGGCTATCTGGCGGTCACCCTGGCCAACGGCTTGTTTCTCAGCATGATCGCAATAATGGTCTGCGGGCGAAGCTTCACCGCCGCCTACAATCGGGCAACTTCCGGCAGCAGCATGCGGCTTGGATCAGGGTTGCAGCGTCCGCGATGGCTAGGCACCTGCGAAGACGTCTTCTTCTACTTGCCTCAGCGACTGCGACTCATCGCTGCGAAAGATCTGCGGACCTTCCTCCGCGACCCTTTGCAGTGGAGCCAGTTAGTCATCCTCTTTGGGCTGATGGCCTTGTATCTTCTGAACGTCCCGCGGTTCTACGGCGAGTGGGCTGACACCTCCTGGGCATTGCTGCTTCCATTTCTCAATCTGTCAGCCGTATCCCTGATGCTGGCTACCTTTACCAGCCGTTTCGTATTTCCGCTGGTCTCGCTGGAAGGGCACCAGCTTTGGCTGCTAGGCCCGCTGCCTCTCTCCCGCGGCCGAATTTTGCTAGCCAAGTTCGCCTATGCCGCCACGGTGACTGTCCCCTTTGCCCTCTCAGCCACGGCATTTGCCGCCCGTTCCCTCAAAGTTTCTTGGCCTTGGGCGCTGATCAATCTGGCAGGAGCGCTGACCATCACGTTGGGACTCTGTGGATTAGCCGTTGGGCTGGGGGCTAGGCTGCCGATGTTCGGCCAGCGCAATGCGGGCCGCATCGCCAACGGATTCGGCGGCACGGTCAACCTGATTGTTTCGATGTTCCTGGTAATGATTGTCTTAGCGGGATTCGCCGCCGCTAGTATTCGGGCCCACAAGATGGGCCTAGCCGCGCCCGACGCCGTCATTGTGCGGCTCATTGCCGCGACTGTGGTGACCGGCTTGGGCATTGGTGCCGGAGCAATGCTGATCGGGGCGAGGCATTTCTCACGCTTGGAACTGTAGCAAGCCCATACTTGAGGTTGCAAAGCCACATCGATTGAGGCGCTTGGATTGATCGACTTCTAAAGGTGCTTGCGGACGTGCTCGTCCAAGTAGGTGTAGGGCTTGGTGAGTTCGCCCTGATAGAGAATCGTAGCCCGCTTGAATTCTTCGGGCAGGCCGCTCTGCTCGAAAGACTTGGTGAAATCAACACCGGCTAAACTTGGCAGGAACGGCAGAAGGCTGTCGCCAAAGTACTCAGATGCATCGATGGGCAGTTCGCACGGCAAGATATCCACAGCCAGCACAACAGGCCCGTTACCTTCAACGCCGTCGATGACGGCATCCTTGGCTACATCATAGACGTAGACCGGATGCCCCGGATCGGTAGCCCGCAATGTGCATTCGATCGAGCCTTCAATGTCGCAACTGATATCGGCGATCACTTCCAAACGCGGAGGCACTGCTTCCCCGAAGAGTCCTTGCAAGTCGCCTCGCGTAACCAGTCGTGGGCATTGCGTCGTCCAATAAATGCAGTTGATCAACATGGAAAGGCGCGGCAGGTGCTGGCCAAACACGCCGCGATAGAGCTCAGGATGGTCAAAGTATTCCTGCAAGTCGAAAGGTCTTGAGTCGTCGATGCGCTCGAACATGTGCTCTTCGCGAAAGACCACTTTGTAGCACCCCTTGGCTGAGGCTGGCAATTCATGAAGCGCTTCGGGTGTGATCTCCTGGGGCCTAATCAAGTCATAGATTTCCTGTGCCCCCCTTGAGACGTTTCCGTATCCCGCGAATCCACAGACCAGCGGTTCGATTCCCTCGGGCAAGCCATCCCTGGCGAGTGTGTCGCCAAGTTCGGCGAGGGCGTTCTTGGCGTCGGCTAGGTCGGCATAGTGCAGCGACTGCTTGATGGCTGTAAAGGGGTTGCCCATTTCCCGTGATTTCAGACGTCGCCCCAATGTCCACAAGGCGTCGATCATCCCGGCTGATCCGGCGAAGTTGCCGAAGAAAACCAACCTTCGTCCCTGCTCATCGGCGATGCGTTCATAGTCGATCAGCGTGCAGCCCAGTTCCATCATCCGGGCCAACATGGGCATGTTGTATTCCTGAGCTTTGATGGTGTGCGAGAAGAAGACGTAGGCTTGGCCCGTGCGAAACATCTCGATGGGTATTTCTTTGACCCCAAAGACGATGTCGCATGCTGAGAGGTCAGCCGAAGGGTCGGCCCCAGCTTCGGCATAATCGGCGACGTCAAAGGCGCGAATTTCAGAAGGCTCGACCTCAAAATCAAGCCCTCCGCGACCGGCCAACTTAGCCACATGGGCTGGCGTCAGGGGCACACGTCGTTCAAACGGGCTTTTGTCTTCGCGGCGGATTCCAATTCTCAATGCAATGCCCCTCTATGAAGTTGCTGGTGTCGTAATTGGCCAGCATGGCGATCGAGGCGGGGATGATATGAATCTTGCAGGGAGAGGTCAACCGCACAGGCTTGTCCGCCCTGGGCGTCGTAGGCGATTAGCGGCAGCGCCGCGCGGAGGCTTTTTGCAGTCACTCAAACTCGGCGCCAATCTTGTAACCCCGAAGCGACCGTGTGCAGTGGCGGACAATAGCCTTGGCGTATGAGTTTTCGCCGCAGACGGTGATCTCGACAGAGGTGTAGGGCTCCACTGGTTCACGACAACGAAAGCCAATGCCCTGTTCCGAGATTTGCAGGCCCTCCGCGTTGAAGACGACCTCATGTCCCTTTGGGGTCTTGTATTTGACTTCCAACCTGGCTGCCCATTCATATCGTGTGCTGCAGCGCTTGGCTGGGTACTGATCAGACTCACCCTGCCTGCGGGCCTCCTCGAGCCATGCGTGGCAGATCGGGGCTGAACTATTAGATTGCTCCAGCTCCGATTCCGCCGGAGTCTCACCCTCATCGGCGTTGGCGCCGGAAATGTTGGTCGTTTCTTCGCTCATCTACACCTTAAGTGTCGGAAGATTGGCCCGGCAAGTTCCAGATTTCTCCTGGATTGTCCGCAGTTGCAGAATCAGCTGGGCGGCGATAACGCCGTTCGAGGTCGAGAATGCTTCTCGTCTGATAACATCAGCCATCCCAGGCCTACAGCCCCTTGCAGCGTGCAGTTCTTGTGCAAGTCAGCCAGATTCGCAGCGGGCTATGGATCGCTGGCTGCAGGCGTTGCTGTGCCTGCCGGACTCCATCAGGTGGAACGTCTGGCGGGTTGCAGCTGGGTACTGCCCGGGCCGGAAGGATAACCCGACCGAGCCGGTCGCTAGGGCGAGCCTTGCCGGCGAACGCGACTCGGTACGGGTTTCAATTCATCGATATGCCGGGGCAAAAACCTCCTACATCTGTCGTAGAGTAGCAGTCTACTACAGTAGTCGGAGGAAGTCAACAGCTCTACGCATTCTTACATGCCCAGTGGGTGGTGCTGGCTGAACTGGGGCTAGCGAAGGAACCGATTCTGGGTCAGAAACATTTGAGGGTTCAAAAGATCGCTCCGGGGTAGTACGCTTGCCTGCTATGCAATGCGATGATTTACGATTCAGCAGAGGCATGCCTTCCACCCGCCGCGTGCCAGGCGTGGCCGCGGTCTTTTGTGTCTGCCTCGGTTTGGGTGCGTGCTCGAAGGACCAGCCTGCCAAGCCCGACCCTGGTGATTTTGCCCGACTGATGAACATAGGCAGGGCGCACGTCGAAAACCGCGAGTCAGCTCAGGCCATCGCCGTCCTTGAAAGGGCGGTCCAAGCAAACGAGCAATCTCCCCAAGCGTGGCGAAATCTGGGACGGGCCTACCTGATCGACAAGACCGCAGAACAAGCTGGCAATGCAATCAACGCAACAACCAGGGCGCTTAAACTTGACTCTGCATCCGCCGCGGCCAACTACTTGCTGGCTTTGGGCCTTAAGCGCCAGGAGAAATATGAAGCGGCGTTGCCTCACTTTGAAGAAGCAGTTCGCCTCGACCCCCGGACGCCCGCTCTGCGTTTTCAGTTAGGGCGATCGCTGGAGTCAATGGGTCGCCATGACGAAGCCCACACGCAGTTCATCGAAACTATTCAACTCGACCCCATGCACCGATTTGCCTACTACCGCCTAGCGGCCCAAGCCCGGGCCAAGGGCGATCGGGAAGGGCTTCAAAAATACACGCTAGAATTCCAGCGGCTAAAGAAGCTGTTCGGTGAGCAGCCAGACACAGTTCTGGAGCAGTGCATCCACACCGAACCTGAATCCCTGTCAGCCACACCAAGCCAGACCATAACGACGGCGACACCGGCCATCGACGTGCGCTTTGTAGATACGACCGCCGCAGCTTTCCCGCAACCCGACAGTAGATCGGCGTCGCTCGCTGCGGTGCTGGAAGTTGACCAGAAGGGCATCCCCAGCCTGTTCGTGGTGGCCTCAGATGGTTCTTGGCGTATGCTGCGCTGGAGCGGTGCCGGCGGTTTCGCCCAAATATCCACCGGTGCAGGTTCACCCGAATGGGGAAGCTTAGCCTCAATCATTGCGGCTGATTTCTATAGTGAAGTACCGCAGAAAAAGAAGTTCGCCGCCAAAGAAGACGTTCTCAACGACGTCTTCTTGATCGGTCCAGCCGGTGCGGCCCTGCTTGAACAGGTTCAGCCAGGTCAGTTCGAAAATCGAACAGCTTCGTCCGGCATGGGCGAAGTAAGCGGCACGCGAGGGCAATGGGCAGACTACGACCACGACGGCGACTTGGATCTGCTAGTCGCAGGCCCGGATCGCATCAGCCTCTTGCAGAACAATGGTGATCGATCCTTTGAAGATGTAACCGAGCAAGTCGGTATCAACCCGGCCGGCGTATCGACCGATGCGGTAGCCGTAGATCTGGATGGAGAGTCAGCCGTAGATCTCATCATCGCTCGCGGTGACCAACCTACCCAAGTGTTCCTGAATCAACGGGCGGGGAAATTCAAACCGATGCCCCAGCCACCAGGGCCGTGGCCAAGGGCGCGACGAGTATTCGCCGACGATCTGGACAATGATGGGGTTATCGATCTGCTCTTGATGACCAGCAGCGGTATCACCATCATGTACGACCAGGGGGCTGGGCGCTCCAGGATCGAGTTCACTGGGTTTGAGGCGTCGTCAGCAACCTTGATCGATTACGACAACGATGGCTGGCTAGACATCGCCGTCGCTGGACAGAAGGGACTGCGTTTGTGGCGAGGCAGCGGCGACCGGCGGTTTGAAGAAACCAGTGAGGCCGTCGGGATCAACACTTGGCAAGACCGCCCGGTCAAGGATCTCATCGCGGCCGATGTCGATGGCGACGGGGATTCAGATCTTCTGGTTTTGGGCGAGCAAGGCCTGTCCTTCCTCAAGAACGAGGGCGGCAACAGCCAGCCTCAGTTGAAGCTGCGGCTGGTCTCGATCCTGACCAATCCGACATGCTTGGGCGCCAAGCTGGAGATTCGAGACCGTGACCGCTTGGTGTCCCGACTTGTCACTCGTCTTCCGATTGAAATCGGCCTCGGCGGTATCGAACAGATGGACACAGTGCGTGTCGTTTGGACCAACGGGGTAGTGGATAACAAACTCGATGTCGTCCAGTCGGCAGAGCCAATTCGACTCGTCGAAAAAATGGTCGAGGCTGGCTCCTGTGGATTCCTGTTCGCCTGGAATGGATCGGGCTTCGATTTTGTGACCGATACGCTAGGAAATTCCCCGTTGGGGCTATCGCTCAAGAGGAATGTACTGCTAGATGCCGATCCCGACGAGTTCGTCTTGATAGGCCATGAAAAAGATTTGGCCAGTCGGGGTGGAAAGTACGTCTTCGAGATGGCAGAGTGCTATCGTGAAGTGCTCTATGTGGATCAGGTTCACTTGGTCGCTGTTGACCACGCGGTGGCTGATGAAGTCTTCGCCAACGACAAGCTCATGCCCGCACCTTTCCCCAAGTCGCGACTCTGGCAGCTTGAAAGCATGCAGCCGGCGAGTTTGGCCTTGGGCGACGATGGAATTGACCGGACCGAGGCTGTTCAAGCCATAGATGGCCAGTTTGCACCCCCAGGGCCTCCAATGCAGATCCGCGGAATGTGTCAACCTATGGCACTGACCATGCAATTTGATGCGACAGAGCCTGGGCAGTACATGCTGGCGCTCACCGGTTGGTTGCGATACGGCAGCGCCAGCGTCAATATCGCCATGTCTCAGAACAATAGCCTGAGCATCATTCCACCGAAGTTGGAAATCGAACAAGCTGATGGCACTTGGCAGCCAATCGATGCCGTCGTGGGTATGCCAGCCGGAAAGACAAAAACTATTCTGTGCCCTCTTGGAGAGCTGGAGGGTGGCCCGTGCAGGCTGAGACTGACCACGACGTTCGAGATTCGCTGGGACCGCATTGCCATCGGACGTACCGCAGAGCCGATCGACGATTTGAAAGTGCAAACACTGGCCCCGGATCGAGCCTCGATTCATTGGCTCGGTTTTCCTGAAATGAAGTCCGACGCCCCGGGTCACCCCATCACGCCGGACTATGCAAACCGATCAGACCAGCCCCCATGGCGCGAAGTGCCTCAGGGTTGGTGTACGCGCTACGGCGACGTAACCGCGTTGTTGTCCGACCGCGACGATCAATTGGTCATCCTAAATTCAGGCGATAGCGTTTCGCTGGAGTTCGACTCAACCCAACTGCAACCTGTTCCCCCCGGCATGGCCCGCAGCTTCTTCTTCTATTCAGTCGGTTGGGACCGCGACATGGATCACAACGTCGTAGGGGGCGATCAAGTGTTACCCTTGCCCGCGGGCACCACCAGCGACAGCGTTGAGCCCGAAGCCTGGCGCATCGAATACAACACCCGTTGGGTGCCGCGAGATCGTTTCAAAGAGCCGGTCTGATCGGTCGAGTACTAGCGAGCCCCAAAGGTCTGGAGCACCTCGATAGCCCGGTCGATCCCTTCGGTATCCACGTCACGGTGAGTCACCGCCCGTACCCGCTTAGGCCCGATGGCCATCATCCAGACATCCTTGTCGTGCAAGCATGCGCAAACCTCAGCGGCCGATCCCACCGATTCGGCCGCATCGAAGTAGACGATGTTGGTTTCCACTGCGGCTAGATCAATGTCGAACCCTGGCATCTCGCTCAACGCTTCAGCCAATCGCTTTGCATTGGCATGATCTTGGGCTAGGCCATCGATATTGTGGTCCAGGGCGTAAACGGCTGCCGCAGCCAAAATGCCCGACTGCCGCATCCCGCCGCCGAACATCTTGCGGAAACGATGCACGCGGCGAATCATCTCAGTTGTACCAGCCACAGCCGATCCGACGGGAGCTCCCAAGCCTTTGGAGAAACAAACGGACACCGTATCGAACAGCTCAGCGTACTTGCTTGGCTTGATGCCCGCAGCTACCGAGGCATTCATTAACCGGGCACCGTCCAGGTGCATGGATAGCCCAAACTCATCGGCTACCTTGCGAATGTCCTGAATCCGCTCGATGGGCCAAATCGAGCCTCCGCCTCGGTTATGCGTGTTCTCGATCACCACCAGCCGCGATTGAGCAAAATGAGACTCGACAGGCCGAACGGCTGACCGAACCTGATCGGCATCGAAGATCCCCCCCTTGCCCTGCATCATGCTGATCGAACAACCCGAAATGGCAAAAGGAGCGCCGCCCTCGTAGTGGTAAATGTGGGAATCAGCGTGGGCGATGATCTCATCACCGGGCTGGGTCTGGGCGCGGATAGCCGCCTGGTTCCCCATCGATCCGGAGGGCACGAACAGAGCAGCCTCTGTCCCGAGAAGTTTGGCTACTTTCTCTTGAAGAGCGATGACGGTTGGATCATCACCAAGCACGTCATCGCCCACCTCAGCTTCGACCATAGCCTGAAGCATCTCCGGGCTAGGTTTGGTCACCGTGTCACTTCTCAGATCAACAACGCGCTTCTCAACCATGGGGGGAACTTCCTTTCTCCAATATGCCAAACCACCGTTATGGCACGTTTTGCGGAGTCAATCAACGGATCGGCTGTTCGAGGCTACTTGTAGCCGTTCTCTGAGTCGGGTTGACCATACTTGGCTGGGCGATTCTTCATCGCCTCGTACCGGAACATGTTCCCCTACGGGGCGATTTGAGGCGAATGTCTCCCGATGAATTCGATCACCGTCTCACGGATCTTGCGCTCTTCCTCGCTCATCCAGATTAGGTGGCCGCACGATTCAGCCACGCTCATGGACGCACCCGGCACGCCCTGAGCTACGAATTCAGCGTGATCGAAGGTGACGTTCCCGTCGTATCGACCGTGGACGACCAGAGTCGGACAAGCGATTCGTTTGATCGGGTAATCTTCGATCAGGGCGAATTGTTTGAGGTCGTTGTCCAGACCGATTTTGCGAATGCTGAGCGGATAGCCCGAATGCAGAAGCCCGCGCATCCAACGAAACTGAAGCGGGGCGCGGCGGATGGTCGCTAGGCGCTCTTCGATCCTCGCTCGATCAAATGTCTCGGTGGCGCGCAGTAGCAGCCGCGTGAAGGACTCCGGGGCCACCGCCGCAAATGCCAATCCGCCGCGATAGAGTAAATCCACGAGCCAACCAAAACCGTGCGCGAACACAATTTTACCTACGAAACTGTTGGTCGTGCGGGCCGGCTGAACATGCCTCTTGCTAATCGCCGCCACCATAACCAGCGAGGAAGTTCGTGACACATGTCGTAGCGCGAACTGAAGTGCCGTCGGCCCGCCGCCGGAGACTCCAATTACATGGGTCTTATCAATCCCCAACGTGTCGAGCAAGGCGGCCATCGCGTCAGCGCCTTCCGCAGGCGTTTGTCCAGTTGAGAGCGGCGTTCGCAGATAGCCCACGCGCGACGGCGCGATGATCGTGAATCTGTTTCTCAACATCGCGTCGCCATCTTGCAACGCACGGTGGTAGTCTACGCAGGCATCGCGTTCTGCATCATCGGCCTGAGCTAGAAGGGACACACCCAGCGCAACGCCCTGATCCCAGCCTCCCATGCCGCCGTGCAATACGAGGACCGCCGGTCCGCTTCCGGCCGAAGCGTATTCGACCGGTCCCTTGGTCGTCTCGACAACGCGGCTGCAGTGTCGAAGCCGATGGACCGACTTCGACCGTTCCCATCGAAAGGCGAGTAGGCCGAGTGCGACAACGACAGTAATCGGAATCAATATGCCCAATATTTACTTCCTCTCGTCGCCACACCGGCGATGATCTCGATCCGATTTGAAAATCGCTGGCCATACCCGGGCATTTGAACTGCGGTTGACCATACCCTACCGCAGGCCACAATACAGCCATGAATTCCCCGCCGCCTCTTGATCCTTCGGATGATGCCTTGTTCGCCCGCTTAGCCGACGGCGACCCCATGGCACTGCGTCCGTTGATGGATCGCTATGACCGGCTGGTGCGATTCACCATCTACCGCATGAGCCAGACCCGGGCTAGGCGCGATCCGCTTTGGCTCGACTCGGTTGCCTCTGAGGTGTGGACCGATCTCTGCCGCTCCCTCCGCACCTCGCCGGAGAAGAAAATCGATCACCCCGCAGCCTACCTGATCGAAATTTCGCGCCGCAGGTGCATCGACGCCCTTCGCAGGCGGAACGAAACCCCATCTCAGGGTGATCCCCACGAGGATCACTTCGCGCAAACGACTGCCAATGAAGAGGATACGGCAGACATGCTGGAACAGTCAGAGGAGTTGTCCGCCCTCCGAGACTGCACCCACGCCTTGGAGGGCGATGACGCTCGGCTCTGCAGTGAGTTGCCAGCCATCACCGCAGGTCGATGGCGAGAGGCTGGGGCAAAGCTAGATATGCCCGAATCCACGCTGCGATCCCGCTGGAAGAAGATCCTGGCACAACTCCGCTCATGCCTGGAAGGCAAGATGGACCGATAATAACTGCACAACTTGACCTAAATCACATTAACGCGGGTTGGTGCGTTTTTCTTCGCGCCGTGGGCATTCAGGTGCGACTATCTAGATTGAGCGGACCAGAGGTGTCCGATCTGCCCTGGAGTCGTCTGATGAGTCAAGACAAATACACGCCCGACAACATCGAGAAGCTCCTGGCCGACGTGCAATCGGCTGAGGAGGCCGGTGTTTTTGGCCGTACTCTGGTGAGTCCGTCGGCTTTGGTTATACCCAAAGGCCAGCCGGCCAAGACGCGACGACATTGGGTCATCGGCCTGGAAATAGCAGCCTGTGCAGCCCTGCTCATCGGTGTCGGTAGTTTGTGGTCATTCGGCAACGGCTGGGGCAGCACGTCTGGGTCAGGCGGAAATCCGCCCATTGAGATGGCCGAGGCTCCCTGTTCCGACGTAGCCCTGCTGGTTCGCTGTGTCGGGGACGGCAGTGGAGCCGAGTGCCAATGCCTGGACGCTGATGACGATGGTGATGTCGATCTAGCCGATTTCGGATCGTATCAACGCTCGATTTCTCGGCAGAACTGAGTGACCAACTCCGGCTGAAGCTGTACTGACCGACAGCATCGCTCATTGAGCGCAGGCCGTCTCCACAATTCGTATCTACGTTTTGTAGCCAAGGCAAGTCCCGCTCTCAAGCGAGGCTTGCCTTGGCTGCTACGCTGGAAGGTGGTCAGGGGGCCAAGCCGCCTTCAGAGAATCGATCCTCTAGGTCCAGCTGCCCGCTTTCCATGGATCCACTTGGGGTGGCCGACTTGAACGGATCCGGCAGTACTTGGTCATCCGGCTCGCTGATCGAATAGGGCACGCCCAAGACCGACGACCAAAAATCTCGGGCGAACTGGGCGGTGAATCTGGCTCGACCGACGACCACCGAAGGAACGCGATTTCCGTATCCTGGAATGCTGCGCCCCGCCTCAAGGTAGGCCTCGGTCTCGCGAATCATGCGCCGCCGAAGTTGGGTATGACCATCGTCAGGTTGACGGTTGCGTACCATGGATCACCCGCAGGGGACGAGGCATAACCACCTCAAGCGGGGATCATCTCCCGCTCTTGTGAGCGTAGATTGTAGGCGAAATCGAATCGGAAATCGTCCCCCTAGGCAGAGATCGATGCCGATTTCGGTTGCTTCCTTGGACTATTGACAGGCCTATCTCTCGACACGTTGCCTCGGGATTGCTAGGTTTGTGCGTCTAAGTCGTCGAGAAGGTTCGTCGGCAGATACACTCGGTTTGCTGCTGCAGGAATGACGGAATCATGGCAAAGAAAATGCGGGCTGCGGTCATCGGGGCTGGGCACATGGGCAAGCACCATGTCCGCATCTACCACGAGTTACCCGAAGTCGAGCTGGTGGCTGTGGTTGATGCCGATCAAGATCGGGCGTCCAAACTGGCCACCCAGTTCGGGGCCAAGTCGCTCACCGATGGTGCTGATTTGCTCGACCTGGGCCTAGACGCAGTAACAGTTGCCGTGCCGACCGTCCACCATGAAGCGGTGGCCAAGCCACTCATCGAAGCGGGCTTGGCTGTGCTGATCGAAAAGCCGCTAGCTCCAGACACAGCCTCAGCCCGGCGTCTGCTGGACTTAGCCACTGCTCACAACTGCGTACTTCAGGTGGGGCACTCGGAACGGTTTAATCCCGTTGTGCAAGCGATGCTGCGCATGGACGTCGCGGCTAAATTCATCGAAACCCATCGCATCAGTCCGTTTACTTTTCGCAGTGCCGACATCGGCGTGGTCTTCGACATGATGATCCACGACATCGACATCCTTCTGCACTTGGTGCCATCGCGTGAATACAAAGTCAGTGCGGTGGGCATCTCTGTGCTGAGCAAGTACGAGGATGTCGCCAACGCCCGCGTAGAATTCGCTAATGGCTGCGTCGCCAACCTGACTGCTTCGAGGCTGGCCCTGAAGACCGAGCGCAAGATCCGCGTCTTCTCCCCCGGGGCTTACTTGTCTATGGACTATCAAAAGAAAAGCGGCGTCGCGATCAAACTGGACGCCAATCTCAATCTGCTCAAGCTGGCCAAGGAAAAAGACCTGACCGATCTCTCGCAGGTAGCTGGATTAGATTTTGGCTCCATGGTCAAAGTAGAGCCGCTCGAAATAGATGACGTAGAACCGCTTCGGGCAGAGATACAATCATTCCTTGATTCGATTCGGACCGGTATCACACCGGCGGTCTCAGCCGAGGATGGCTTTGCAGCTGTGCAACTGGCTGAGTCGATCGTCAACGCTCTCGAAAAGCACGACTGGAATCGACCAGTTCCTCAATAAGCGCACTGTAGATTCTCATCAATACTCTCGCTCTTTCTCACGTCCTGATTCCTTTGATGGCCTCTGGAGGTTGAACATGGCTGGCCTTGCGGTCAAAATGCGAGCATGTAATTCAGCACGCTCTTGCTCAGCCGGCGTGATGCATCTCATCTGAGAACGACGCTATGTTCGGTTCCGCGTTATTGACAATCTCGACGCTTCTTCAGTTCTTGGCAGCCATCCTGGCGCTGCGTTTGATCAAGATAACAGGCCGGCGCTGGGCGTGGTCGTTGATTGCCGCAGCAACCCTACTCATGGCAGTCCGGCGTAGCGTGACTTTGTTCTCGCTTTGGCAAGGTCAACTGCTGGAATCGCCCAGCCTGACCGCTGAGGGCATCGCCCTAGTGATTTCTGTCCTGATGCTGATTGGTATCGCGGGAGTGGCGCCCATATTTCATTCAGTGAACCAAGCAGCCCAAGACGTTCGGGAAAGTGAAGCAAGGCTGCGCCAGATCATCGACTTGGTGCCTCACTTGGTTTCTGCATGGAACTTGCACGGTGAGTACATCCTGGCCAACCAAGCGGTAGCCGACGCCTTGGGTACTGATGTTGACAAGGTACCTGGCCAGAAAGCCATCAGTTTTGATCCGTCGCTGACTCAAGACGAGCGGCTCAGGCATAATGATGCGGAGGTGATCCGTAGCGGCCAACCGAACATTGTGCCTGAAGAAGTGCTCATCGATGCGAGCGGCAAGGAACGGGTCTTCCGCACGACGAAGATCCCTTTCTCGGTCTCTGGGTCGGAACAACCCGCGGTTCTCTGTGTTGCTGAGGACATAACCGAGCGCAAGAGGCTGGAAGAACAACTCCGGCAGGCCCAGAAGATGGAAGCAATCGGCCATCTGGCCGGCGGGATTGCCCATGATTTTAACAACATCCTCACCGCCATCATCGGCTACACCACGCTGATCGAAAATCGACCGGGTGAATCTGCTCGCGTATCGGAGTATGCCCATCAGATCAACTACAGCGCTGACCAAGCAGCCATCCTGGTTCGCCAACTCCTGGCCTTTGGACGCCGGCAGACCCTAAAGCTTGAATCGCTGGACTTGAACGACGTCATCAAGCAAATCAAACCCATGCTGGAGAGGTTGATCGACGAATCCGTCAGTTTGGAAGTAACCTATGCTCCAAAGCTCCCCATGCTGAAGGCTGACCCCGGCCAGTTGGAACAAGTGGTGATGAACCTGATCATCAACGCCCGCGATGCCCTCCCTAGGGGCGGCAAAATCGTGATGGAGACGCGGAACTTCGTACAGACAGAAGAGCACCCAGCCAAGCTGGATCTCCAGCCAGGCCGGTACATCGAATTGTGTATCCAAGACAATGGGTTCGGCATGGACGCGGACACCCTGGAACACATCTTTGAACCATTCTTCACCACGAAAGAGCAAGGCAAGGGGACGGGTCTGGGGCTGGCTACAGTCTTCGGTATCGTTAAGCAATGTGGCGGCCGCATTTCTGCCGATGCGAAGGTCGGGAAAGGATCGACGTTCAAGGTCTACTTCCCAGCAGCAAATGGAGAGGAAGAAGGTTCACCAACAAGTCTGGATAAACTAGCCGACCATCGTGGAGGCGAAACAACCCTGCTGGTCGAAGACGATGCTTTGGTCAGAGATTTGGCCTTTAGAATCCTCGATGGCAAGGGTTACCGGGTTCTAGTAGCCGGCTGTGCCAACGATGCGATCTCCCTGGCCCATGACCACGGGGGGGCCATCGACATCTTGGTCACTGATATCGTCATGCCGGACATGAGGGGGACCGAACTGGCCAAGATACTGAAACTGGCCCGCTCAAATCTTCGCGTCTTGTTCATTTCTGGATATGCCCCTGACGTCTTTGCCTCACAAGGCATGGATGGGGGTGGGCTCGAATTGCTCGCCAAGCCGTTCGCCCCGGCTGCTCTTACACGACGCGTGCGGGAAATACTCGACCGCTCTACAGCCCAATAGGACACGATCTGCCACGCTCGGTGCTCTCGCAGATGCAGTGAGCAATCTGATCACTGAGCAGGCGGCAGAAGCAGCGCCCCGAGAACCAAAACCACCAAGAGCAGCATCGCCAGCAGGGCGGCCAGGGCGATCTTCCGCGCCCATGGTGGCGTTGGAGGCCTATAAGAGGCTGAGTAGGTCGAATCCAATGCTTCCCCGCACTGGGGGCAAACCGGGGCATACACTTCCAACCGGAGTTCACAGCGGGGGCATTGGTACTCGATTTCCTCGGGGCTTGTTCCAAGGCTGGGGCTATCCGTCGCATGGGCAAGATCGCTGCTTGGTTCGACTGGGCGGTGCATGACTGCTTAGTCTACCCGCGATGGCCAGTCCGTAAATGGATGCTTGTAATTTGCAGCCGCTGGCGATGCCGCCAGCGGAGCTTCCGACCCAGCTCACGTCGCAGAGGAGCATTAGGCCATTGCACCCCAGCCATCAGCGGAATATAATGAGTGATTCCCTACATTGAACTAGGAACAGCCTCAATGAAACTAACGGATATTCTTTCGGAATCATGCGTCTGCGTTCCCCTGAAGGCGACCGACAAGGTTGGCGTCATCACCGAGCTGGTCGATGCGCTGGACAAGGAAGGCAAGATCCAGGATCGCAGCAAGGTACTTAAAGCCGTGTTGGATCGCGAGAAAACGCGTTCGACAGGAATCGGCTATGGTTTGGCCGTACCCCATGGAAAATCGGCCTCGTGTAAGACCCTGGCCATGGCGATAGGTAGGCCTATCGAACCTATCGATTTTCAGGGCAGTGACGGTGAACCTGCAAACATTATTGCCCTGCTGGCTTCGCCACCAGAGCGCACTGGCCCACACATCCAGGCGCTGGCCCGAATCTCGCGATTCATGCTCGTAGAAAAATTTCGCCAATCGTTGGCCACTGCCAAGGACGCCAGCGAATTTTACGAACTCATCAAGAAGCACGACGCCTAGGCTGGATTCTGGGTTGGACCCCCGGCGACCCAACGGTTGATCTGCTCCGTCGACTAACGTCGATCAGAACCCGCCCAGATTGCTTCTTGCCGCTGGGCAGGATTCAATTCAGGAATAGGGTCGGCTGGGTGAACCAGGACGAGATGCCTTGAGGCGATTTGGATGGCAATGATTGCTCCGGTGACGGCTAGGAGCAGGTCGGTCGTGTCAGCCGTGCGTACACCGCCACGATACTGAAGAAACTCGCGGGCAAGAGCAAGCAAACCCACGGCTGCAACGGGCAATAGCCACTGAAGCCACGACTTGATCGGTCCAAGCAACAGGGCGATGGTCAGGGCCAGCAGGGCTGAATAGCCAACGATAGACAACACCTCAGCCAGTACAGAAATCAGCGAACGATGGTAGTAGGCTGAGAACGGCACCCACACCACGGGATGGGGAACTGACGTCAGCAAGCTGGTCTTGCCAAGTGGGAGAGAGCTAAGAAGAGAAACCCCTAGCTGAGCGAACAGGATCGGAACAAGAAAGATAGGTCGTAGCAAGACAGCCGGATTCTTCATCCAGGAAGATCCGCTCGGTTCATCCACGGTGAATAGCGCAAAGAAGGCGCCCAATCCTCCACAACAGATGTTCAAAACCGCATCCATACCATCAGACACCCTTGAGCACACAAACAGCTGCATAAGCTCGACGAGCACGGCCAACAGGATGATCGAACCAACGGCACACTCGAGCGATCGAGCAGCGGACCTGCCCTTCTCTCGACTTGACAGCGCGGACATGAATCCAAAAGCGGCAAACAAGGCAGCCGCTTCCAGGGCTGAGACAAGCGCGCCAGGACCCGCAACCGCCCGCTGGCCCGCGAACATCTCAGAAGGCGCCAGCCAGCGCGATCGAACCAAAGAGCGATGAAGCTCATCCGTGCCACTCACAAAATCGAACGGTAGAAGTCCTACCACCAGGAGCACAAGCCCCAGGATGATTGTGGCGGTCGAGACGGGATAGTTGGACCATTTCTTGGCTGCTCGTTTGGTCGCGAGCGTGATAAGCAGGCCAACAAGCGGTGCCAGCACAATGCCTCCAAGCGTACCGCCCACATTAACCAGCACGTCCACCCAGGAGGCCACACGCTGCGGGATGAACGTTTGGGTCAGTTCAATGGCGAGGCTCAAAGCGAAACCAGCGGTAAGCGTTGCAGCGGTTGCGATGAGATAGCCAGTCCGTCTGCGAAGCCAGAGACAAATCGAGATGCCCAGGGGAAGGTAGACAGCCATATTAGTCAGCAGGTCGCTGGGGTCTGATGCAGGCCAACCAATCGCCGATAGCATTGCCGACGCATCGCCAAATGTCTGGGGAAACTGGAAATCGAACGGCGACAGAGATCCGGCTACGACCAGCAGGATGAGCATGGCTGGCAACCACCAAGGGATCAACACCCAGGAACCGGGCGCCGACTGAATTGTGTCCCGCACCTTGCCCATCAACCGCATCCTCCCCCCGAGTTGGGCGGAGAGGACTTCGGACACGTCCGAAAACCAGCTACGCCCACCATCCCGATCCACCCCTAGGGGTCATGCAGCACGGTTGGAACCGATGAGCTTGCTATCTGGTGAAGATGGATGGCAACCGCGCTGTGGCCAGGAAGGTCCGCTAATCAACGCATTGATCAGGCCAATGCGCCCAGCCATCGCGCAGGGTTGGCTGCTGTCTAGTTGGGGGATTTGTGCGGTATGTGAAGAGGCGTTGCTTCAGTTAGACGAAGGGTGAAGTGGATGTTGTCCGACGATGACAGGCCAGGTCGATTGTCCCTGAACCTCACTTAACGATAATGATGGGCGTACTGATGACGTGCTTCCAGGTCCCCGGGTCAACCGCCATGCCTCCGTCTAGTGGAATCGCTGTAACCTCGACCCGGTGGATCGCGTTTCCGCATTGCCCCTTGCCCACAAACATGACTGGAAAGAGGCCGTCCACTATCGGTTGCCCCGTGAGGATGGTCGCATCGAGGCTTATTGTGCCATTTCCCAACGTCTCATCAGTCAGCCAGCTGCCGGTACCCATGAATGACTGCCAGCCCGCGAACCGTGTCATCAGAAATCCCCACTCGATAGCGGACTGGGCCATGGCACGGGCTTTGACCGAGTCCTGGTTGTCTAGTGCGCCGCGGTGCTCCACACGGGCGATCGAGATTGAGCCGAGGCCAATGATGGTCACCAGCATAGCTGTGCTGATCAACAAGACGTAGGTGGTTCCCAGACGCCGATGCCGCCCGGCCAACAAGCTGGATTTAGATCGATTCATAGTTGCCTCTGATCTATCATGCCCATGGTTGACGGCATTAGGGATTGCCATCGCAAATCGAGCCATCCCCTTCAGCGGTCTGCAAGGTTCCATCGCCGCAACAATATCTTCCCGACTGATTGCCGTTGAGCTCACTGTCACAGTCAGCCGAGCAGCTGTTGCAGTCTTCGCCCACCTCGCAGATTCCGTTACCGCACGCCGTGCCAGGTAGCAGACAAGTTACATCGGTTGAGCAATTGATGTCGGCGCAGTCGGTAGATCCGTCGCAGTCATTGTCTAGGCCGTCCGCACAGGTTGCACCTGCGACTTCAAATGATGGTGGAAGTCCGCAGTCATCAGGGCATGTGCAAGCGTTTTCGCCAGCGTCACAGGTCCCATCTCCACAGACCGCAGGCGGCGGATCACCAGCGCCTGCCGCCCATTCGATGGCGCGCTTCATCATTGCTTGGCCATCGCTGTTCAGCGAAGTGATGTCGAACACCGCTGTCCCCCACGGCAGCTGAACTCGACGGCCCGGAACAGGTGAACCGGTCCAAGCGGTAGACCCAGCTTCTAACACCACGAGAGAAGGATAGGCAATCGCGCCCATCGTAATCGTGTAGGCCAGGGGGGCATAATCTGGGCTTACAGTTCCGAATAGCGTGTAGACCGCTTGGGGCGAATCAAAGATGGTCAGCGCACTTATAGCCAAGTCGGTCGTGATATAGTGAGTGTTGTCAGTTACCTGTACATCGGATTGAGTTGTGGCCTTAGACGATTGGCAAAATCCAAGAATGTCCATCTGCTCTAAGTGCTCGTTCGCCACCCCGATATTCACGTTTTGCAACTTGGTCCCCAGATTGGCGCTACTCAAGTGCATGGAAAGGTAAACTGCATCGTTGAGGTTCATGGCCGACGTGAATGCGCCTGATGGGCCGTTGCATGCGATTCTGGTCACCTCAAATCCCCAGGCTAGAAATAGTGATTCGCGGGTAATTTCGTCTGCCAGGGGGAAATCAACATCGGTAACCACATAGAGCAGCCGAACGGTGGCGCCGGGCGGCTCTAGACCCGCCGTCCGCAATGCCTCAAGCGTAATGGAAACCCCATTCGAGTCGGTGGCCACCACGGTGATCAGCTTCATCCCCGCGTCTTCGCCAAACATTGCAGCACCAAACGTCCACGGATCAAGCAGCTTGATGCTGGCGGTTCGTGTCCAGCCATCCGCTCCGGGCAGCTGTGCGCCGGTATTGTCGGTAGGCGGAGAAGACGACCATCCGTGGTAATCATCGCAATCGTCGAACTTCGACCGGTCACTGCCCAATTCGTCGGCCTCGGGGCCCGGCACCGGCAATTCCAAAAGCTGCCCGCTAGAGCGATAGGAGAATGTTGAACCACCTCCATTATCCGGGTCGGCGTACGGTTGCTGGCGGATTTCCTCCATGAGTGATTGGGCCAGAATCATGCCCAGTTGCTGATTACTGCTGGAGCGGCGACCCATGCGCGATGCGCCGAGCGTATTCAATGAGGCGATCAGAAGCCCGCCGACCACGCCGATGGAAATAACCGCTTCTGCCAAACTAAGGCTTCGGCGTCTCAAAGGGGAATCGTGTTGCCTGGGTTGCATGCGTGTCATTGTTGTATGACCTGCTGCCCATCGGTGGTTGGCTCATTGAGGATCTGAACCGAAATCCGCGCTTCGAGCTGGACATCCTTCTTGGTTCTGATGAAGATGGTGGCACCTGTGAAGACGTTTGTATCATTTCCTTGTTGGTCTTGACGGATGCCTTCGACAAGATTGAATTCCAAAACATCCACGTCTTCCAGAACGGCCACAGCGGCATCGCTGTTGTACTGTCGCATGAGCGGGCCGCCTGAGGATCCTCCCCAGTAGTAGCGAATGGTCTCATCGCCGACCGGACCATGGCTGCGATCCGCCACCGAGAAAGTCATGTCCTCTTTCATGGGGTTGGTGAACGTGACGGCGTACTTGACTTCTGAGGCTATCTGGTCGAGCAGGTTGTGCAGCTCGATCAGCTGTTCCGGCGCGCTATCGCCAGCCGGTATCGTCTGAGCAGCTACGACCAAGGCTGATGTAAGTCCGCCCATCAGAATCACCATGATGAACATGCTGACCATCATCTCGGCGAGGGTAAATGCAGGCCTTCTGGTTCTCTTGGGATGACGATTCATTCGAATTTGTTCCTCTTCCAATCTTCTGGAAGGCACTCTCAACTCAGAGCCTATGGCCCAACGCTCGCCTTGCCGGTATCGGCGTCAAGCGTAACGGTCATCGCTCGGCTTCCTGAGCTGATCTTGATCGTGCCCCCAGAATCAGGCAGGCCATACCCATCGAAGATGACTGCCGTAGTACCACCGAAATCCGCCTTCACCGCGCGTAGGCGGTAAGGCTCCTCGGACAATTCTACGGTATAGGTGTTGCCTGATCGGTCCAGGTCCGCTACTCCGAACAATAGGTATGATCTGCCGACCTGATCGAAGCTGACCATCTGGTTTGCTCCGGTGGTACGGGCATTCCTGCGGGCGTAGTCGAGATCAGCCACGATGCGGTAGGCAGCTACCTCTGCCCGATAATTAGACATGCTCGAAGCCGCCCGGGGGGCAGCAATCGCCGTGAACAGGCCAATGATCAGCAGGACGACGACCAATTCCGCGAAGGTGAAGGCTCTGATTCTCTGGTTGATTCGCAACATGCTCATACTTCCGGTTACTTGATCATGGCTGCTCCACCGGCGTCTTTCATCGGTATCTCCGCCAGATCTGCTGCCGTCGCGTTGATTCCGAACTCTCCGGTAGAAAGGACCGCCACCCAGCCACTGGATCCAGCGATGACCGGACTGGTGGGCGTGAGTATTACCCTGACGGTGTCCAGGTCATTCAATGGGTTCGTCGGGAATGGTGGGCGCAGGTAGGGCCCGAATATATAGGGAGACCCGTAGGTCGTGCTTACGTTTCCATTTTGATCACTGAATTCCATCAGTTGTCTGGGGAACATGGCGTTCTCCGGCGAGCCCGAGCTCGGGTTGTATCCAGGGTACTTTCCGTGCTCTGCCTCGTAGATTGCCATTGCCCGTGTCACTGTCGCTATGTTTGATTCAACAGAAGTACCCACAGCTGACGAAATGGCGGAACTAAACCGAGGTGCTGCAATGGCTGCTATGATGCCGATGATCACCACCACGATGACAAGCTCGACCAAGCTGAATGCACGCCGGGCTGCACTGCTCTGTCCGGTCATGTAGTTGGCCCCAAAGCAGCAGAGGGATGATGGTGGCCGATGCCCCGACAGACGCCACTATACTTTCCCACATAGAGAAGGCCGTCAGGAGCGTTGATGCTCAGACCGACGGCCCTCGTACAAATCGTTAGGTGCGAACAGCAACCGCAGGATGCGACTAGTAGTCCACATAGTCCGTGCCGGCTTCGTCGGCGGCGGTTCCGGTGTTGGCGCTAATGTTTCCGGTGCCTTCGATGTAGATCCAACCCACCGTGGCTGCGTCCGCCGCTGCAGCCACCGTGTCACCGATGGCTCCCCCTGTAGTGCCGACACCGGCGATGGGCAAACCGGGAACAGCTTTTAGGTACGGACCGAAAATATGCGTCGCATCTTTGGTGGCGACTGTAGCGCCAGCCTCATCAGAGTAGGTCGTCAACATGTTTACGAAGGCAGCTACGGTCGGAAAGTTCCCGCCATGCTCTGCTGAGTACAGCTCGATCGCATTGCGCATCACAGCCAAGTTGCCACGGAGGGATGCGTCGCGGGCGCCCTTGGCACCTCGGCTCAACCGAGGTACGGCGATGGCGGCTATGACGCCGATGATGACGATGACGATGACCAATTCGACGAGACTGAAACCTCGGAGTCTGCGGTGAAAACGATGCATGGGTGGTGCCCCCTTGCGCTAACCAAAGTGGATATTTTAACGTTCTTCTTACCCCAATCTATCGTCGAAGGCTGCGTGCCTCTTTAGCGGGATGAATCAATCAGAAGTATCAGAAACCATCAATTCTGCACGGTTCTCGCCATTCTTGAAAACGGCAATGCGTCCGGTAATGTCGGCGAGTTTCCAGCCATCGACGACGTCGCCGATATTAACCCACCTCCCATCCAAGACTGCGATGTTTACACTTGCTCCGTGGATTACCGCCTCGAGCTTGTGGCTGGCGGAGAATTCGTCGGCAGAGATCCGTTGAGCCTGCTGCTTGCCGCTGCGAGGTCCTTCAGGACCATCTTCTGCTGTGATCAGTCGCATCGATTTGAGGACGGAAGGGGTCAGCTGAAACGCGTCCCGGAGATCGACTGCAGGCCGAGCTATTAGGCCGTTCGGAAACGCCTGAGGGGTTACTGCCACTGCATCCTCGCCATGAGCGGTTGAAGATTGGGCAGGGCCGGTGTTGCTGTCCGTGGCGGGCCGCGTTGGGGAAGCAGCTGCCGACGACGGTTCGCTGAAGACAAAGCGATCAAGCAACAAGGCCAAGAATCCAAAGGCCAGGAGTGCCGCGTAAAGTTTCTTCTTCTTTGGGTCCACTTATTGTTCCGTCGACTCTTCTTCCGCCTTATCCGCTGCGGAGTAGAAACTGAAGGTCAAATCCGCCCGCTTGTTTTGGGTGACTTGGGGGTCGGCAGATGCCATTTTCAAAAAAGTTACGTCTGCCCACGAAGATGATTGCTGAAAATCGTCCAGGAACTGAACATAGTCGTTGAACGTGCCGCTGGTGGTCATCTTGTAACGCAATTCTTGGATGCCAGGATACTGGTATGCCCCCAGAGGCATCAGGCCAGCCACCTGCAGGCCATTCTTGCGGGCCAATTCACTCAATTGCCTCAGCTCTCGTTCGACGGGAGTGGCCTGAGGGAGGAAGTCGCTTTCCCCGACAGTATCCTGGCGTTCATGCCCCGCGTCCGTTTTTCGACGGATCGCTTCGTCCATCCGAGACTGCATATCTTCAGCATGGCGGACTTCCTGATTGAGCGCATGGAGGGTCTTTGCCGTTGCTCCGGTGCCATAGAACGAAAACCAAAAACTTGTCCCGAGGCAGGCAGCCACCGAGAGTGCACCGGCAATATCGATCATGACGACTGAGTTTAGTTTCATCGTTCCTGCCATTACCAAGTACAGGTCAGCTCAAAGTGAACCGCTCGTGACCGAAGTACATCCTGGCGTTCGGCGCGGACCAGCTCGACATAGTCAAATGCTCCCGACGCCTTGAGCCGGGCCATGAATTCGTACAGATCATCATGGTCTATGGCATAGCCATCCAACATGAATGCACGAGCCCCAGCCAGAACCGTGAGTCCTTGGGTCGGCTCGTCTTTAGAGGCGGGTGGCCGCCCGGCTGGACGCGAGGGAGCCTGGGGCGTTTCGGTCGCCATGGTGGTCAACCACACCTCAGACGGCATTTCTTGGGAGATCATGGCCAAGAACGAGGCCCAGGATCGTTTGGTCCGCAGTGCATTGGCCCGCTCGATTTGCTCTACCAACTGGTCAAATTCGCCAATGACGTCTGCCAGTTCGATGCGGGCGGAGGCGATCCTAATTGCCAAGTCGGCATTCTTGCGCCGAAGGCGATTGGCTACCGACTCCTGGTGAATTTGCCAACTGATCGGAATTGCCGTCACGATTGCTGCCAACGTAAGGGCCAAACCCCAGCGGCGCAGGTGGCGCGCTCGGCGCTGACCTTCCATAATCGGCGGTGGAATCAGGTTGATACCGATCACAGATCTATCTCCGGATCCAAGGCTAACCCAATGGCACCCAGGTAAGTGCTCATTGGTTTCTCTGCCCGGCCGCCAACTGCGTAGGACGCACGTGCCGAGCACCCCTGCTCCAGAAACGCGTTGGCTGGTTCGACCGGTATTCCGAGTCGATTTTCCAGATAATGATCCAAATTGTGCATTGTGGATCCCCCCCCCGAGAGCACCAGGAAACCCACCGACCGACCACGATAACACTGAAGGGCATACTCGTACGAACGCTCGATTTCTCCAACGAGATGGTCAAGCTCAGTCCGCAGCGCCGTCAAGATAAGGGCGGACAACTCATCAAGGCCGCCGCTGCTATGCTGAACCTCAAGGCCCGTACCCGGCGAGGTTGCGGTCTTGGGCTTGGTGATCCCATGATCCAGCTTGTGCGTTTCGGCTGCGCCGGTACTCACTTGGAGCGACTTGGCAATCAACTCTGTCCAATGGATTCCGCCTGCGCCCAACGAGCGAACCAGAATCGGGGTTCGATCCACACACAAGATCAAACGGCAGCCTCGTGCTCCGATATCCAGGATACCCCACACTGATTCTGGGGCCCCAGGCCTCATTAGAGCTACTGCCCGTGCTAGGGCGCATGCTGTGGCATCTACTCGGCTGCATTCCATCTTGGCCTGGCTGCACGCCTGCCAAATCTGGGTGACCATGGACACAGCCGTCGCTACGCCTATGGCGCTGCAAGCGTGACCCTGCGTCTTGGGCAACCGCCAATGAGCGGTCTGGATCTCTTGCCCTCCCATGCTGCAGAGACGTTCGATTTCCCAGTGGGCAGCCGATCCAAACTGATCTTGCCCCATCGAATCTCCGGCTTGGGGAAGTTCCAGGGCATGTAATTCAACGTCCGGCGCCGAGAGGCCTACCACGACTTCCCTGCCGATGAATTCCTGCTCCCAAGCCGCTCGATTTAGGCGCTCCGTAACGGTACTGCATACGCCGTCGATGCCCGCTCCGGGAGGAATCTGCCAGGTCGATGCCCGCAGGACCACCCAACGGGACCCGCTTCGTTGCAGCTGGACTGCGCGCACCGCCGCCGCACCGATATCCAATCCGATGGGCGTTATTTTCGCAGTCCGTTTTGACTTAACAGCGGGTCTCATCAAGGCTCCTACTGGGTCATCGAGGTGATGTCGAACATCGGCAAGAATAGCGAGATCGCCACCGCACCGACGACAACTCCCATCAGAATGATGATGGCTGGTTCGATCAACCGCGTGACCGCGCCGACCAGCTCAACATTGTCTTCGTCGAGGATGTCAGCCGCATAGCTGATCGCTCCTCCGAGATTGCCGCTCTCTTCCCCCGTGCGAACAGCTTGGCAAAGTGCAGGGGCGACTAAGTTGGAGGACTCCATCGCGTCGCTCAACATATTGCCGGAGGTGACGGCATTTTCCATTCGATCAAACAATATCTGGAAGCGGTTGTTCTTCGTTACCCGTCGGGTCAATTCCAGCGCCTCAAGGACTGCGACATGGGCCTCGAGCAGCATGCCCAAGGTGCGGAAGACCTGTCCTTGAATCAGGCTGGTCGCCAGCCTTCCGAGCACTGGAATCTGAGTTTGCATGTTGATGCAGGTCCGCCGACCCGCCGAAGAGATCGCCAGGAACACCACTCCAGCGAGCAGCGTTCCCACGCCGATCACCACCAGCACCCAATTGCCTCTGAGGAACCCAGACAGGTCAAGCATGAGCTTGGTTGAAGAGGGCAGCGGTGCTCCCAATGACGCGAACATCTCTCCGAAGCGAGGCAAGACAAAGAACAGGAGCACATTCACCTGGGCGGTGGCAAGCCCCATCAACAGCACCGGATAGGTCATCGCCCCCAGCACTTTGTTACGGAGAGCCCGGCGCTTGCCGATGATCTGGCTCAGCCGATCAAACATTTCAGGAAGCGTCGCACTAGATTCGCCTGCCGCGATGATAGCGCAATAAGATGCATCGAACACTCTTGGAAAGCGGCACATGGCCTCCCCCAACATCGCTCCCTCTTCCAAATCGTCGCGCAATTGGCGAATCATCTCGACATGCTTGGGATGCTTCATTTGCCGCCCTATGGCTGCCAAGGCGGGGACGAGTGCGCTCCCACTCTTGAGCAACATGGACATCTGCCGGGTGAAGAGAAGCAATTGCTTTAGCGGAAGTTTGAACTCCGCAGTCCAGCCCTCGGCGAGCTGCACCTTTTTCTCGACCTCATGGACCGTGGCTTCGGTGATGTTGGTCACCATGAGGCCCTTTTGGCGCAACTGTTCAACGGCCGCTTTGGACGAGTCAGCCATGATCAGATCACGGACCGGTTTTCCGCTGGTGTCGATCGCTTCGTAGGTCAGACTCAAACTCATTGCCTAAGCCTCCACCTCATGGGACGCCATGCCGCTGGGGTCACAAACCGAAATCGCTTCTGCCCGGGTAACCCGGAGAACTTCCTCCAAGGTCGAATCTCCCCGATTTACGACTTCCAGCGCCTTTTCCCGCAAGGTCTGCCATCTGGTTTGGGCAAGATAGGTCCGAATGTCGATCTCACTCCCGCCTTCCTCGATGAGTCGTTTCAGCTCTGCATCCAGAACCATGACCTCGTAGATCCCTACCCTGCCCTTGAACCCGGTGTTGTGGCAAGACTGACATCCTTCGCCTTTGCTAAATAATTCGTTGCTGCGATCCTCCCAACCGACCGACTCTAGAAGTTGCGAAGATGGGTAGTACGAGGTCTTGCACGAGGGACAGATCTTCCGGGCCAACCGCTGGGCGATGAACCCCAGAACACTCGAGCTGATCAGGTACGGTTCGATCCCCATGTCCAATAGACGGGCAATTCCGCCCGGGCAGTCGTTGGTGTGCAGCGTGCTCAGCACCAAGTGCCCCGTTAGAGCGGCTTGAACCGCGACACGGGCAGTATCCGTGTCCCGAATTTCTCCGACCATGATGATGTCGGGATCCTGCCGAAGTATGGAACGCAAAGCCCGAGTAAAATCCAAGCCTACCTGAGAATTCACTTGGATCTGGTTGATCTGGCCCAATTGATATTCGACTGGATCTTCTACGGTGACGATGTTGACCGACTCGCTCCTGAGCAGATCAAGTGCCGAATACAAGGTGGTTGTCTTACCACTACCGGTGGGTCCAGTGACCAACAACAATCCGTAAGGACTTCTCAGCATCGCCTCGATGGCTGTCCGGTCTTGGTTGAGGACGCCTAGATCCCCAAGCTCGAAGCTGAGGTTGGTCTTATCCAGGATGCGGAGAACCATTTTTTCGCCCAGGATGGTGGGCATGCTGGAGACGCGCAGGTCTATTTCTCGGCCGTCAGCAACCAGATGCACTCGGCCTTCCTGTGGTAGTCTCTTCTCCGAGATATCCATTCTGCCAATCACCTTGATCCTTGAGATGATGGCTGCGTGAATGTTCTTCGGGGGCGATAGCAGGTCGCGGAGTTGGCCGTCGATCCGGTACCGAATGTGGGTCGTGCCGCGCTCGGGTTCGATATGAATGTCGGATGCACCCTCTCTAAGCGCGGTCAAGATGGCCAGGTTCACCAGGTTGATCACCGGCGAACCGTCAATCATCTTGTCGAGGTCGGTGACAGGCCCTTCGTCGATCGCCTCAGATTCTGAGATGGTAACGTCGGCTTCCTCCATCGAGGCGAGGAAAGCGTCGACGGTGACTTCCTGTTGAAGATACTTCCGTTGATACTCCTCGATGTTCTCTTCTAGGCAAAGCACGGGCCTGATCTGGCAGCCTGTCAACAAGCGAAGTCGGTCGAGCACGGGCAACGACTGCGGCTCAACCATGGCGACGGTCAGGGTTTGCCCTCCGTCGTGCCGGTCGCTGACTCGGAACAGGGGCAGCACCATCAGCCGCTCAGCCTCTTCCTTTGGGATGCACTTGGCGACCTTGGGATCAATCAGGCCGTGTCGCAACACGCAGCCAAGCACGCCCAGACGCCGTCCCAGAGCAGACACCAAGGAGGCTGAGTTAATCGCCCCGATGTCCATGAGCGCAGAACCCAACTTCGCTCCGCTGCCCTGCTGTTTAGACAGCGCATCGGTCAGCTGATCTTCGGTGATCAGCCCATCAGCGATGAGCTGCTCGCCAAGTCTAGCAGCTTGTCCGATCATCCTGTTTCACCGTTGTCAGCAAGGGTCACCATTGGGCACACACCATGGATGACCAAGAACCATCAAATAAAACTGCGGGCAGCCGAAGAACTATCTTCAAAGAACTGGAAGCGAGACGACAAACCGGTCAACTCCAAAATCTCGCGGCAAGTTGAACCAACAGCTACGAGTTTCAGCCGGTTGCCCTGATCCATCAGTTCGTCCGCGGCGGTAATCAGCACATCCAAGCCTTGCGAATCCATGTAGGGAACATTCTGCAGCGAGATGGCTACGCGCGGGTTGGGATGGTTCAAGTGCACCATTAGAGCATCCGCAAACTGGGTTGCATCTTCATCCGCCAGTGCTCCTTGAGGACTTAGCACTGCAACCGTGCCGACTTCCTGCATCTCGATCTTCATGACTTGACTCCGGCGGTTGCTATCACCGAGGCACTTGTCTCGGGCGACGCCACATCGCTGAGCAAAGCTACGTTCCTGGCCCGGGCCTCGTGGCACCGGTTGATGGCCCGCGAAATCAATTCTCTAAGCGGTGGCTGTTCTGTGCCGCTGCCAGACACCCCGCAGCGCACAACGAGCGGAACTCGCCAACGGTCTCCGTCGCTGCACAGGTCGCTGAACGACTTATGCAGCTGCTCGATGATCAGTGCGCCTAGGGCTGAGTCCACGCGGCGCAGCAGAACCACAAACCTGGAATCATCGAACCGGCCTATGCAGTCATCAGTCCTGACGCGCTCACCCAATAAGAGGGCGGCCTCTGCGGCCAGAGCATCCGCTAGATCCCAATCTCCTCGGTCACAGAGTAAGCGAATGCCTTCCACCGCCACGATGCCAACCGCAACAGGCTCATTGTGTACATAGGCGGCCGAGAGTGTGCGGTCAGCTTCGAATAAAAAGGACTCGCGCGCAAGCAGTCCCGACAAAGGATCTCTAATCTCAGCCGTGCGACGTCGGCAAACTTCTCCAAGCGTTACCCAGAACGAGGAAACTATGTTTTGAGCAAGGGTCAGCATTTCCGGATCGCACGCAGCCCCGGCACTTAGGCTACCTATTTTTAGCAGTCCGATTCGCCGCGTACCTTGGCTGATCGCGAAGCACCAAGCCACCGGCTCGCCTGATTGACGGGCGAGCTGATCGACCAGCTCACCGTGGGCTTGCTCGTTCTCGACATAGGCCCGCCCCGTGGTGGCCACATGTCCAACAATTCCACAGCGTGCCGAATCAATATCCATCAGTTCTCCTGGACCAATGGCCCGGAGAGGAACCAGGGCGTCGTCCTCACTGAGAATTCTGTAGGGGTGAACGTGCGTCGCCCCGGTTAATCGGTTCAGGGCGATACGCAGAAACTCGCCGAACTCAGGCCATGGATCTTCCGAGTGGCGGTGGGCTTCGAGCCAATCGTCGAAGGCAAGGAATGTTTCGGTCAAGCCTCCGACGTAACTGTGTTTGGAAGATGCCTCCTCGGCCATCGCCGAGTCGGGTACATCGCTTACCCCAGAATTTGGCTCGCCCCGGTCCGTCGAAGACCAAGCGCCGATGGCTGCAATGGCCACCGCGCCCGACGACAAGGCCAAGAGCGTCCAGGCGTCTAGGAAGGTCTCCACGTCACCCTCTGCGAATACCAATACAAGCCAGAATGTAGCGCCGAGCACTCCGAACCACACACCCCGTGTCGGGAGCACCAGCCTGGCGCCGACGCCCACGGCCAATACGATGGGGAACCAAAGCAAGATCAAGGACATACTCATCCTGGATTCCTTCCGCATTGGTGACTCCGGGTCGCGTTCACCGGCGCCCCGAGCGTACTGCCCTTGTCAATTCGGCTTGCAACTTGGATGCGTTTGAAATGATCAGGCTCATTCTCCGCCAAGTTGCGAATTAAACCGGTGAAGATCGTCGCCAATTCTGGATCGATCGTGCTGCCTGCTTCTTCGGCAATGATTTCCAATGCCTTGGGCCAGTCGAACGCCCTACGATAGGATCGGTTGGACGTCAAAGCGTCGAAGATGTCGGCCACTTGAACGATTCGAGCCTGCCGCGGGATGTCCTGGCCGGCAAGACCGCTCGGGTAACCTTTGCCGTTCCACTTCTCGTGGTGATGCATAACTCCATCCAAGGCATCAGCCAGCTGGGGTATCTCTCGGACCACCTCATAACTGCGCACCGGATGTTCCTTGATGTGCTCAAATTCCTCGTCTGTGAGCTTCCCCTCTTTCTTGAGCACTGCGTCTCGGATGCCAATCTTCCCCACGTCGTGCAGCAGGGCGGACCACTCCAGCATCTGGAGTTCCTGGGCATCCAACCCCACCGCCCGTCCGAGCATGACCGCATAGATCGCCACGCGCGATGTATGCCCCGAAGTGTATTCGTCCTTTTGTTCGATCGCGTTGGTCAACGCCTCAACAACGTTCACCGACAGATTTCGCAGCTCAGCCACAAGACGAAAATTGCGAATCATGTCGCCACAGAAAGCGGTGAGCGACTCGAGAAGCGACATGTCACTTGCTTCAAAAGGACGGAACGAACCTGACTTGGTATCTGACGGCCCATGGGTTAGCAGCAAGACCACAACCAGCGAGTCTCCGGCATAGACCGGGCCGGAGATCAGCCGTAGCACGGGCGGCTCATCGCTGCAGGGGTGCGCACAATGATTGCAGTGTGGCAGGTCACCCTCGATGCGGGATTCTGGGCAATCCTTCACGATCAACCGCCTCGTGGTGATACTTTCCTCCACCGCCTCTACTATCCAGTCGTGCCGAGGTACGTCTCCGTCGAAATTCAACGAATCGGCAGTCCCGGCGCACTTCACAACGGCGATGCGCGTGTGTGGGTAGGTGACGCGAAGACTCTTGGTGAAAAGTTGAAGGACTGCCTCCTCATCGTGCAAGGTGGGCAATTGGCGGGTAACTTCGAACACAATGCCCAATTGCTCATACGCCCGAAGAAGCTCATCAGCCATCCCCGTATGCTCGGTGACGATGTTTTGAACCTGCTGATCCAGCACATCGAGTCGCTCATGGAATTCGATATCCGTGTCGGGCAAAGCGTGGGCAGTCGTCGCCCGCAACGCGCTCAAGGCCCCCTGCACGGTTCCCTCTATTGAGTCGCTTGCACAATCCGCCATTAAATCATCCCTACTTCCGATTCAATCTCAATTCCAACCAAATCCGCTTGCAAAGCGCAACTGCTCCTCGCCTCGATTGGGTCAAGCCGGTACATCGACCGACAACAATTGTTCGACCTCAACCATCAATCGAGACGGCGAGAATGGTTTGGGATGCAGGTTCACGTTGCATCCTCTAATTTGCCCTGCTATGGCGTCTTGGTCACAACGGCTTGAGAGCATGATCACCGGCAGGGTCTTACTCTTCTTTGAGCGAAGCCACTGCACCAACTCGATCCCACTCATGCGCGGCATGTTGACATCAGACACGATCAGGTCCACGTCCACCTTGGACAGGACATCCTGGGCAGCCTGCCCGTCTCTGGTCTCTAGAACCTCGTGCCCATTCCGTGCCAGCCACATCGACAGAATGCGCAACATGTGGGCGTCGTCTTCGGCTATCAAAATCTTGGCCATGTCTGCTTGGCTCCTGCTATCCGTGCAACACAACCGCTGGCGCTGCGTTCTTGACCGGCATTCTCATAACGAACGTAGCTCCTTGTCCCTTCTCGCTCATCACTTCAATGTCACCGCCATGCCGACGGGCAATCTCTCGCGCCGTGGTCAAACCGATACCCGTGCCGGTTTCCAATTGGACATCCGGGTCATCGGCCCGTTGGAATTTCTCGAAGATGCGCGTTTGATCTTCCGCCGAAATGCCCAACCCCGTGTCCTTTACCGTGATCAGCATTTCGGTTTCTGACATCTTGCAGCCCAGATGAACCGAGCCGCCCGATGGCGTGTACTTCAGCGCATTGCCAAGCAAGTTATTGAGTACGACGGCCAACTTGTCGCGATCACCTTGCGTGGTCCCCAGCTTGGCTGAGAGATCCATCTGCAAGTCGATCTTCTTTTCATCGGCCAAGCCGCGCACGTCGCGAACCGCCTCGGACACCAAGGCGCGCACATCGACGACGTCTTCGAGCAGCTGCATACTGCCCGCTTCGATCTGGGAGATGCTCAAGATGTCTTCGATCAATCTCGACAAACGACGCGTCTCCTTAGTGATGACGTTGTAGCAATCTGTCACCACCTTGGGGTCGTCGAACATGCCACTTGAGAGCGTCTCGGCGTAGGCCCGAATGTTGGTCAATGGGGTCCGCAGTTCATGCGTCACCTGGGAAACGAACTCTTCACGAGAGCGATCAGCCCGCACCTGTTGCGAGATGTCGGTCATCACCACCAAACATTCATCAGCCCGTCCACGGCGGACCGAGAGCACGCGGAGCCGGTAGGTGCTGCCGTGTTCCTCATCCTCCACGTTCTTGACCGCAGAACGAAACGAACCGTCGGGCCCCTGCAGTTCGCGAATTGCATCGACGAACTTCCGCCCAAGACGCCCAGCTTCAATGTCATCCAAGGAGACCCGCGTCGAATCCTCATCCTTGGGACGGTTCCAACCCAGCAGGTGAACTGCCTTCGAGTTGAAGTAGCGTAATACGCTGCCGTCGGTGACATGGATCAGGGCATCGGGGAGCGCATTAAGCACTTCAGCCAACTCGCCACCGCTGGATCGTTGCAGCGCTTCCTTCAACTCCGCGCTGGCCGTTGAACGCTGAGTCTTGTCTTGAAGTTCAACCACCAAATCGATTAGCGTGTTCCAGGTTTGGGCAAGGGCGCCAAGTGAATCCGCTACGCGCAGCGATTCGATCTGCTCTGACAGAGCATCAGATTTTGCTTCGAGGTGGTCAGCGATGCAGGCCATCCCCCGGTAGTGCTTCCGCATCAGGCGGTACAATCCCAGGAACACGGCAATGGCTCCAGCCATCACCCACATGGTTGCCGTCTGATTCGTCCAGAGACTGCCCTCGGGCGATGAAGTCAGCACGCCCTCCACAAAATGAATCGCAGTTTGGCCTCGAACAGAGATTGGAAATCTAAAGAGAGACCGTGATCGTCCCTCGGCATCAAGCCCCAGCGGGACTACCTCCATCCATTCCGATGCCTGGCCAGCGAAGTTCGGATCGGTCGGACGCGTCGTACCGACCTCTTCGGGCCTGGCCGACACCACAACCTTACGTTGCCCGTCGATGACTCTTAGTTCGCTGCAGCCCAAATGACTTGAAATGTCCCGGATGGCGCTGCCCTGTTCAGATATGTCTGCCTCAGCCAGCGACCCTAGCCTTCCTCCCATGCACTCCAAGGCGCGGTACTGCACCCGGGCGAGTTGGCGGCTGCTCTCCTTGTTTGCTTGAAGCAAGGCAGTCCACGCGGTGAGCGCGAGCGAGATCGCAAACAGGGCTAGCAGGCAAAATCCCATCCATCGTGGAACTTCTTCGCGGACCCAAAAACCTCTAATTCTCTCTACAAAATTCTGCACGTCGTCTATCACCTGTCCCGTCAATTTGCGCATCTGGAACTACCTCTGTTCTATCGAGTTCCGCCCGCATCTACTTGACCTCAGTGCCCCAGGATAGCCGTTGCAGCGGTTGACCAAGCTCACAGGGTTTTCTCTCCTTGACCGACAAGCCGACCGCTCTTAGAAGCTAGTGCTATGAATCCAAGTTCAAAGAAGAGCTCAATGGCCAACAGCAAGTCTATTATTGGAATGGTCCATGTTGATGCGCTGCCAGGTACGCCCAAGAACATCCGCCCACTATCGGACGTCGTGCAGCGCGCGGCGGATGAGGCTGTCGCCCTAGCCGAGGCGGGTTTTGATGCTCTCATTCTTGAAAATATGCACGATCGACCCTACCTGCTGCGCGAAGTAGGGCCCGAGATCGTAGCCAGCATGACTGCCGCAGCTACCGCGGTGCGGGCGGCGGTCATTCTGCCTATGGGCATTCAAGTGCTGGCCGGCGCCAACCGGCATGCCCTGGCCGTTGCTCAGGCGGCGGGTGCTTGTTTTATCCGGGCGGAGGGCTTCGTATTCGCTCACGTCGCCGACGAGGGCCTGATGCAGAAAGCAGACGCAGCTGATCTCTTGCGTTATCGGAACCACATTGGCGCCGAGCACATCGATGTCATGGCTGACATCAAGAAAAAGCATTCAAGCCACGCAATCACATCTGACATTGATCTGGCCGAAACTGCCCAGGCGGCCGAGTTCTTCGGCGCAGGCGGGGTAGTGGTTACGGGTTCTGCGACGGGTCAACCCACTGATCCGCGGGACGTTGCCCGTGTGAAGTCCGCCGTTTCCATTCCAGTGCTCGTCGGTAGCGGCATTACCGATGACAACTTAGCCGACTACTGGGCAGCTGCGGATGCATTCATCGTCGGATCATCAATCAAAGAAGACGGTCTGTGGTCGAACCCCATCGACGATGCACGGGTCGCGCTGCTTATGACTCAGGTGAAGGAGCTCCGCCGGTAGGCGAGGGCATTCTCAACGGTAGCGTCTTGGCAGGTAGGCTCTTGTGCGGGTTGACGCGGGTCTGAAGTGCTGAGGTTAGTCGGCCCGATACGTAACCACCATCTCCGTCCGCCAGGTGAGGCCGTCGAATGTGGTCTTGCTGGCTGAAGAAGAAAAGAAATCAATCTGCGACAAGACCGGAACCATTTGGGCAATCAGGCCGGAGAGGGCCGCCACAGCCCGCTCGCTTGAGTTGGTGTCCTTCATCATGCCTATCAGTGCGGCGGCGGCTATCCCAGCCCCTGCTGCTTGCGTGGTCTTGCCCATGTCTGTGAAGGAGGCTGCATGTACAGGCCCCTCGATTGGCAGCCCTTCCGCCTTGAAACGAGGTGAGTCCGAAATCGATGGCGAACGCCCAGCCGCCGTTTCGATGCACTTGTTGATCGCACTCTCGGAGGTGGCCACGATCAGCGTCTGGCCATAGATGCCGATCACCGGTTGGCCAAACATCATCAGAGGCGGGATCAGCAGTTTCTTGAATCCCCCCCCTTTGACGCCCGGGGCGTCACTGATGAGTACAGTTTGGCCCAGATGCTGCATGGCCAATTCTCTTAGTTTTTCCAACCCGCTCTGCAGTTTCTCTTTGGCCAATTTCGGATCGGTGACCGTCATCAAGAGCACGCCGTCTCCATCGAGCAGGAGGGGTTTGTGGACTGCGGGCAAGCTAATAGTCAGATACTCGCCGCTGATCCACTCAAGCAGGTCTTCACGCAGGTGAAAGCCAACCTCGGTCTGGAACTCGGCCCAGCCTTCAAGCAGTTCTGCCCCTCCGGGAACCTCTTCACCGACAAAGCCCAGGATGGCTGCGTAGGCAGCCTTAAAATCCACGCCCGATCCCGCCGCAAAGCCAAATGCTTCAACGGGCACTACCTGAAGAGGTCTATTCAAGGTCGGCCGCTTGCTAAAGATGCGGCTAACGGGTGAATCAAGGCGGTCCTCGCGCAGGGATGTGACCATATGGGCAAACTGCTGATCGCCCTCCGTTCGCTGCACGATCACCGTGTAATCCAAGACATTCAGGCGGTCGATCACCTCAGCCACAAGCGTCAACCCTGGTCTCTCCGGCGCGCCGTCCATGGATCGACCCGTGGCTGTCTCAACCAACTTGCCCAGCCCCGCAGCAAACACCTCAAAATCAATATAGGCAATCTCGTCTTCGGGCACGGGCAAATCACTGACCGCTCTTTGATACTTGTCAGTCTGGGTGATGGATCGTCCAGGGCTGTGTCCTGACATCAACTTCATGGTGCGACGGGCCAAGATCTTGCTGGTAGTGATGCCGATCAAATCGCCACGCACAAAAACATGCAGACTCAAGGGCGTATTCTCAAAGTCCAGAGTCCACAGCTTCGACTTGCCGGAACGCCCGACCCTGAAGACAGCAATCTCGCTCATCGAGGCTGTGTAGCGGAGCAAGTCGAGCAATACCGGTAGGTTCTTCCGCGCAGATCCAGGCTTGCCCAAGCAAAGCAGCATGGCGCTAGGGTAAGGATCGAGGCTGCCGGCAATCACGAATTCACGCTTGATCATATCCTGCCAAGCAACTTGCCGGCCCAAGTCGATGATGTGATCCCACTGCAGTTGAAACTCAGCCCGATCCGCATCAGCCATCTCTGCGCTCAAGGCCCGGCCAATCGCATCTGACAAGTCAACCTGCTGCAGCGCCTCCCAAACACCTTCCCAATGCCTTTCTATCTGAGCGGACTTGGGATTTGCAGACCTATGGACGTAGCAGAAGCACGAGTTGGGGACGAATCGGCCTAGCTTGAATGCAGGGGGTGGAGCCCCGGCGCGAGCGACCATCCCTGAACTCAGGGCGATCAGCGCCGCTATGACCGCTGCGGTGCGTCTGTGCGTACGCGACATAAGGAAAGAAAAATCGGCTCGCATGATTCTCTTTCGGCGGACCACGGCTTAGGCGTGTCCAAGGCAAACAGCGTCATTTCAAGAGACGGGCATGATACAGCAGTCTCTCGAACCATTAAAGGGTACCCCTCGGGTCATCGCGAAACCAGCAAAGCCCTGTCGTTTGTTGTGCGAACTTGTCACCACGCTCTGGTCCCATCCTATCTTGCCAACATGAACCTGCTCCGTATGATCTGCCCCTAAGAACGTGATCGAATCGATCGCCAATGACCGTCATCTGCGCGACTTCCTTGCGCATGCAGCCAACGCCAAGGGTGGGCTGCATGTTTCCGGACTGTGGGGGTCGTCTGCGCGCATGGTTGCTTCCCTCGCTGCGGAGCGGGCGGGAATGCCCCTCCTCTATATCACAGCCCATCTTGACGACGCCGACGCCGCTCAAGACGATCTGGAACTCTTCCGAGGTCAACCTTGCCAGCTCTTGCCCGCATGGGAGGCACTTCCCGGCGAAGGCGCTGCCCAGAGCGAAATCGCCGCGGAGCGAACCAGGCTCTGCAACCTGCTGAGGAAGCAGTCCGATAATCGGCGCACCATCGTTGCACCCATCCAAGCCCTGATGCAGGCGGTGCCAAACCCCCAAGCTCTCAAAGCCTCCACTTTGGAGTTGGCCACCGGCGACCAGAGAGATCCTTCCCTCCTTGCCGAGTGGCTTACCGACCACGGATTTGAAAGGCTAGACCGCGTCGAAGCGACCGGAGACTTTGCCTGGCGCGGCGACATCCTGGATATCTTTCCCCCGGGCGATTCCGATCCCCTGCGCATTGAATTCTTCGACGAGCGAATCGAATCCTTGCGCCGATTCGACGTGTCCACGCAGCGATCAATTGGCCACATCGATGTAGTCATGGTTTCAGCCGGCTCAGTTTCAGCCCTAACCCGCCGGGACCAGGCCACCTCCTTCCTGACCTATCTTCCTAAAGCGACGTTGATCGTGCTGGAGGAACCGGCCGAGATTCAAGAGTTTGGCCAGACCTTCAGATCGCGGGTGGGAGGTTCAGCCGCAGGCGTTTCTCCGGTTTTGGACGTCCTTGCCGAAGTTGTTCAACACAATGACATTCACCTGTCCAGATTGGGCGGGGGGGGCACGGACCCAAGTCGAGGAGAGTTCCACTTCGCGGTCAATTCGTTGACTCGCTTTGAGGGCCAAAGTCAGGAAATTCTCAAAAACCTCTGCCAGGCAGCAGATACGCAGGATGTGATCGTCTTCTGCGACAACCCAGCAGAGCAGCAGCGCCTAGGGGAAATGGTCAGCGAGATCGCCGGCCGCATTCCCAAGCGATTGACCATGCAGGTTGGTCTTCTGCATGCCGGTTTTGAATGGACCCCGACCGGAACTATCTGCATAGGCCATCACGAGATCTTCCATCGTTACCAGGAGCGAAGGCGACTCCGCCGCATCCACGCGACCAGGCCGTTAGAGAGCTGGTTGGATTTGAAGCCCGGCGACTTGGTCGTTCATGTGATGCATGGAATCGCCCGCTTCGCAGGAATGAAGTCCCTGGCCAAGGGCAAGGCTGAGGATCGAGAAGAATTCCTGAGCCTAGAATTTGCCGGCGAAGCTGTGCTGCATGTTCCGGTCTCCCAGGTCGATCTGGTCCAAAAGTACATCGGCGCCGGTCAGATCCAACCACGACTATCCAAGTTAGGTTCAGCCCGTTGGAAAAACCTGACCGAGCAGGTATCCGATGCGGTTTCTGACCTGGCCGAATCGCTGCTCCGCACCCAGGCAGCCAGGGAGAGTCATGAGGGTATCGCCTACCCAGCCGACACCATTTGGCAGCAGGAGTTCGAAAGCTCCTTCCTCTACGAAGACACCGAGGATCAGTCGATCATCTCAGCCGAGGTCAAACGCGATTTGCAGCGATCCAGACCCATGGACCGGCTGCTATGTGGCGACGTTGGCTATGGCAAAACCGAGTTGGCCATCCGGGCTGCGTTCAAGGTGATGGAGTTCGGCAAACAAGTAGCGGTCCTGGTGCCCACCACCGTCTTGGCAGAACAGCACTACCGCACCTTCTGCGAGCGGTTGGCAGACTATCCTTTTTCAGTAGCTAGCCTCTCCCGCTTTCGCAGCGGCAAGGAACAGAAACAGATCATCGAAGACGCCCGCAAGGGAAGAGTCGACCTACTCGTAGGCACCCACCGCATCCTGAGCAAAGACGTTGGGTTCGCCGATCTTGGCTTGGCCATCATCGATGAAGAACAGCGTTTCGGTGTCGAGCACAAGCATCGGCTCCGCACCCTGCGCCAAACGGTTGACGTGCTGACCATGACAGCCACACCCATTCCGCGCACCTTGCATATGTCCATGCTCGGTCTTCGAGATATCAGTTCGCTGGCTACGCCGCCGATGGACCGCCGGGCTATCGCCACCCAGATTCGAAACTTCGATCCGCAGCTCATTCGCGAAGCCATCCTCCGAGAGATGAACCGAGAGGGGCAAGTATATTTCATTCACAACGTGGTCAAGACAATCCACCAGATGGCCAGCGAGCTTGCCCAAATTGTTCCCGAGGCCCGAGTGATCGTTGGCCATGGACAGATGAAAGCCGGCGAACTCCAAAAAATAATGACCGCCTTTGTCCGCCACGAAGCTGACATCCTGCTAGCCACCACCATCATCGAGAGCGGCATCGATATTCCCCGGGTCAACACCATCTTCATCAACTTGGCTGATCGCTTTGGACTGGCTGACCTGCATCAACTTCGCGGACGGGTCGGACGAAGCAAGTACCGAGGCTACTGCTATCTCTTCTTGCCGCGAGAGCGCAAAGTTACCCCCAAGGCCGCCCGGCGATTGAAATCCATCGAGGAGTTCAGCGAATTGGGGGCCGGTTTTCAAATCGCCATGCGCGACCTGGAGATTCGAGGAGCAGGCAACATCCTCGGCGCCGAGCAGAGTGGCCACATAGTCGACGTTGGGTATGAACTGTATTGTCAACTGTTGGAGAAATCCGTACGACGCGCCCGCGGCGAACCTGAAGAAGAAGCCCTCCGCGTGCAGCTCGAATTGGGCATTTCAGGCCACATTCCTGCCAAGTACATCAGTGCTGAGCACACGCGAATCGATGCCTACAAACGAATCGTCTCAGCCCGGACTCTCGAAGCCATCCGGCAGGCCGAGACCGACTTGGTCGATGCCTTCGGGAAGTTTCCCAAGCCCGTGGGCAGGCTGTTGGAGTTGGCCGAGATTCGAATCTTGGCAAGCGCCTGGGGTATTCAGCGAATCACGGTGCAGGAGCCTGACATCGTGTTCGGCGTGGAAGACCATCGGCGGCTAGAGCCAATTTTCGCAGAAGCCATCGGCACCGCACGCATGCCCGATGCACATACGGTACACTGGAGGCCGCCTCGAGCTTATCTGGAAGGCGGCACGTTGCTGGCTGTACTGCGCAAGCAATTGGCCAAGAAGCAAGAGGTGCAATTGAAATGATCGACAATCAACCAAGCAGATGGATGATCAAAATGACGAGCCGCACCATGCCAAGAGTCAGCCTTTGTGTACCTATCATAGTGGGGCTGTGGCTGGGAGGTTGTTCGGGATCCAAGCTGTCAAGGTGGGGAGCAAGCAACGGAGTTTCACCGCAAGCCGGACCGCAAGGCTCTGCAGGACCCACAAACGCAGAATCGCCATCCGATCAAGTCGCGGATGGAGCGCCTTCTCTCCCTCAGGACCAAGAGCCGCAGCAAGACACAACCGTTCTCATCATCAATGAAGATTCGTTGACAGTCGAGGACATACTGGCCCCCCTTCGTCCTGAGTTGCTTGCCAAGGCAAAGTCCATGGCCCCGGCCCGGTATCGCGATTTCTTGCTGGCCCGCGTGCAGGAACGCGTGCGGACCCAAGCCCGTGATCTGTTGCTGTATCAAGAGGCATCGCGGCGACTAGGTGAGGCACAACACAAACAACTGGAAAGTTTCGTGGACCAGCGCATTCGCGACATCGTGCAGGAGGAATACAGCGGGCGCCAGGTCCGTTGGGAGCTAGCCATGGCAGAGCAGGGCTACTCAATTGAACAGGCTCGCGACAATGTGCGCCGTGAACTCCTCATCATCATGCACCTGCGCCAAACCATCAGCCCGCTTATCCAGGAACCTACCCGCCGTGAACTCATGCGCTACTATGATCAGCGTAAGGAGGAGTTGACCACGCCTGAACGTCGCGAAATGTTGTTGATCGAACTGCGCAAAGAGGGGAACCAGCAGCAGGCTAGAGATCTGGCAGAAGCGGCGCTGGCAGAGTTGAATCAAGGAGCCGATTTCGCCGACACTGCACGAAAACACTCTCAGGGCTTGCACGCTGCCGATGGTGGATCCTGGGGGTTCATCGAGCCGTCAAGCATACACGGACGGTGGGCCAAGGCGGCCCAAGTTCTTGGCGAACTGCCAAAGGGTGGCACTAGCCCGATCATTGAAACCGAGCATTCTCTTTTTATCGTCCGAGTAGGCGATATTGAGCCGCGACAGGAACCGGACTTCACACAGATGCAGCAGGGCCTGATGAAGTCCTATCGCGACCAACAATTCAACATCCTAGTGGAAGAGACCGTCGGCCGACTGCAAGATAGCGCCACCATCCGCCCCAAGAATTTGAACCTCTTCCTGCAAGCAGTGATCGATGCCAGCCCCAGGCCAGGGTAGGCGCCAGATTTGCACTTGAAATGGCTTGGTGGTGGGGAAGCCCACTTGTCACCTACTTGGCAGTGCTGCATGTCGCTGCGAGCGGCAAGCGTGGACTGGCTTTCTCGGCGAAGCGTTCGGCCTTATCCAAGACCCACCGAGAGTAATTCATGAGGATGTCTCACTGCTCCACCGGTGGTGAACAGCTGTTTCAACCCCAATTTGCAGGACGGAATCAACGGAATGGACAGTACGGGCCGATGCTATATAGACGGTAGATGCCGGTGTCACCTGGAAGGACCACACCGAGAATGAGCAAACAATCAGACCATCCCCATGCCCTGAGCCGTCGTGATTTCCTCGCCCAAGGATCGGCCCTGGCTGTAGGTGCAGCGGTCGGTGCGCCGTTGCTCATTCAGAATCAGACGTATGCAGGCCCTGCTTTATCGCCCGACCCCACCGTAGTGCGTATTCGATCTGAGGGCATCACCAACGAAGGCCAAATTGATCGCCGTGTTCTCAAGGAAATGGTCGAACACAGCCTAAGGACCTTGACCGGCACAGAGACAATGGTTGCGGCCTGGATGTCCGTGCTAAAGCCTGATGACGTCGTGGGATTGAAATTCAATCAATCAGCCTCGCGAGAGTTGGGTATCACCATCGAGATGGCGGAGATACTGGCCTCATCGCTGGTCGAGGCAGGATTCGACCGTTCCAAGCTTAGCCTCCTGGAAGTTCCTGAGGCTGTGTACGAAGAAACGGGCACAACCAAGCCGCACCTCGGCTGGAGCAAGGAAGAGGCTTCGTTTGGCAGTGGGCGGGATCAGCTGTCAATTTGGCTCGACCAAGTCTCTGCTGTGATTAACGTGCCTTTCCTCAAGAGTCACAATATTGCCGGCCTTACAGCCTGCCTGAAAAACATCTCCCATTCCATGGTCAAGCATCCCGCGCGATTCCACGAGAACCACTGCTGCCCCTACATCGCTGACATAGTGGCTTTGCCGAAGATTCGCAGCAAACTCCGATTGCACATCGTGAACGCGATCAAGATGGTCTATGCGGGTGGCCCCGAAGCCCGTGAGGGGCACGTTTGGAACGCCAACACGCTGCTTCTCTCTCGCGACCCTGTCGCCGCAGATACAATATCGCTTGAAGAATTAAACAACGTACGGATTGCCCACGGGCTTGAGCCCATCCAGGCAAAGAATGGGCTTATCAAGTACCTCGCCCAGGCCGCCGAAAGAGGGCTTGGCAGAGCAGAATTGCACAACGTACCGCTCGTAAAAATCGTTATCTAGAGAGGATCTTCCCAGTCAGCTTGACTTGGACAAGGCGATACCCGCTGGCCGCAGAGATCAGTGCGGCAAAACTTCGGTAATTAGTTGACATATCCTCCTCGGCGTGATAGCCTTTACAACGTAGGAGAGTAGGTGGTCTTGGGTGGTCGTATACCTCTTTTATTCGGTGTGCCTTATACTTGAATATACATAAATTGCTTCTTGCGGAATTTACCCGCTATCCTTTACCGAATCATACCCCATCACTCAGTTCCACCGCTGACATAGGACGTAGACCAAGCGTACCCGTATTTGGCTAGGTTTGGTCGCCACTGGTCACGGACTTCGCGTCTTTGGTGCGTGCTGCGCATCAAGGAATGTGCGTCGCTGGCTGAGCGTCCCATTCGTCATGGCTTCCTCTCCCCCACAAGAGCGTACCAGAATTGCGTATTACCCATGGGCCTGTGTTTTCTGGGTGCGTTGCCCGGTTCAGGCGTAGGGTCGGTGTCGGTTGGGAATCTGCTCCGGTGGATCCTGCCAGACGTTGGCGCCGTTCAACACTCCCTATCGGCTTTGCCACTTGGTGGCAGCCCTGGGCATGACCTTTGGTCGGGTTGATCGGCTTGGCGTCATACCGCAGTAATCGGTTTTTTCTATTGTTCGGGATACGGGCAATTCAAACCGGTTCCGGCCCGTAGGTGGCGGTGATTTTGCCGCGGAACTGAAAATGGGAGGTGTTGTGTGATGAAGAAGAAGATTCAAGGATTTACCCTAATCGAACTGTTGGTGGTGGTGGCGATTATCGCGCTGCTCATCTCCATCCTCTTGCCCAGTTTGTCGCGGGCCAGAGAGCTGAGCAAGCGGCTGGTCTGTGGTGCCAACGTCAAGGGCATCGGCACGTCGTGCAAGATTTATGCCAACGACAACTTCGAGCAGTGGCCTCTGGTCCCCTTCGACTCGGACGAGATCGCTGTTGCCCAAAATTCCGCTAGTGGCATCACCTACTTCGGCGAGATTTGGGAGTTGGGCACCGGAAACCCGCCAGCGCTGGACCGGGCTGACATTTCGGAAGCACCCAATGATACGGCGCCTAATGGGATTGCAAGCTTGAACGTCTCTACGACCCGCTGCTTTTGGATGCTGGTCCGCACCGGCGACGTAACCACCAAGCAGTTCATTTGCCCAAGCAGTGACGACACGCCCGATGACACCGAGGAGATCGACCGCTACTACGATTTCGCCAGCATCTCGCGGATTAGCTACGGCTATCAAGTGCCATTTGGCGCCCCGGATACCCGGGCGAGCGAAAACTCAGACAACCGCCTAGCCTGTGCAGGCGACAAGGGACCGTACTCCATGAGCGGTGGCAACGATCCATCAGGCTGGCAAGACTCTTTCACAGATTATGATCGAAACACGCCCCCCAACCGCTGGAAAGGACTCAACTCGCCTAACCACGGCGGCCGCGGCAGCGGCGAGGGCCAGAACCTACTCTTCGCCGATGGTCACGTTGACTTCACGCGAAAGCCGATCGTAGGTATTGACGACGACAACGTGTATACCCAGATGGCGGGTTTTGAACCCATAGAGCGTTGGCTTGGTAACTCGCCGGTCACCGAAGCAATGCCCCAAGGTGCAGGCACGCCTGGCTTCGAGGCATTCGACGCGGGTGCGGTGGATGCGATCACTGATGCCCTCATCTATCCGTAGACGGTTGACATAGGAATAGCCGACGGCTTTTCCGCCAATTGCTAATAACAAGAGCCGGAGGACGGGCAATTGCTCGGCATCCGGCTCTTCTGTTGCGCGGGTTTCTGTTCTGGGGCTGACAGCCGGAAACTCAGAAGAGCTCGCCAAGTGCGTTCTTTCGCTACAAGCGCGGTTCGCCTGCGGCTAATGCGGAGACGCGTTTGGGCAGGTCCGGTCGCGATTGCCCTACGCTTGGGCGGAGAATCACCAAACTCAAGTCTACGGCGAAGTCGTGGCCAATTCGCATGCGGCCTTGAGGGCCGTTTCCTTGGTGGGGAACAGTTCGGTCGAGAGCAAGATCGCTGCTGGTTCGCCGGCCAAAGTGATGACGATGGGGCGGCGTGTCTCGCGCGCTTTGGCTACCAATTTCTCGGCATCGACGCACAACTCGCCCACGCTGCAGATGTCTTCAGGAACATACATGAAGGCCCGCTCCAAAAAAGGAATTGAAAGAAACCGCAGGCGGAACTACAGGCAGCACCGCATACGGAACCGAACAGGCTGACGACCAGCCTATCGCTTCATCGGTCAGCGTCAACAACAATGTTTGCCCAACTGCATGGAATTGTGGGGGGCATCGAATGGCTTGTGGACTGTAACCTTAGTTTTCAGCGAGGCTTAAGACCATTCTATGGTGGCTGGCGGTTTGGTGGAGATGTCGTAGACCACGCGATTGATGCGAGGCACTTCGTTGATGATCCGGGTCGAAATCTGGCCCAGGATGTTGTAATCGATGTGGGACCAATCAGCCGTCATGAAGTCTTCGGTCTCGACAAGTCTAAGAGCGATCAAGTTTTGATCGGCATAGGTTTGCTCGTCACCCATGACCCCAATGGTGGCCACCGGCACCAACACCGCCAGTGCCTGAGCGATCCGGTTGTACCAGCCTTCGGCAAGAAGCTCTTCGATCAAAATCGCATCGGCATGCCGGAGGATTTCCAATCGCTCCGGCAGAATCTCACCCATGATGCGCACGGCTAAGCCAGGCCCCGGGAAGGGGTGCCGCCAAACGATTGCTTTGGGCAGTCCAAGGTGCTCGCCCATGAGACGAACTTCATCCTTGAAGAAATCTCGCAATGGTTCAATCAACTCGAAGCCCAACTCTTCAGGTAAGCCGCCGACGTTGTGGTGCAGTTTGATACTGGCTGACACTCCGCCGATGCCCTGTCCTGATTCGATCACATCGGGGTAGAGTGTTCCCTGGGCCAAGAAGCGGGCGTTTGGGATAGCCTTTGCCTCCGCTTTGAACACTTCGATGAATTCCCGCCCGATGATCTTTCGTTTTTGCGGAGGGTCGCTGACACCGCTCAATGCATTGATGAAGCGCTCGCCTGCATCGGCAACAATCAGATTGATCTTGAAGTGTTCCCGAAATGTGGCCTCGACCAAGTCGGTCTCATCCCGGCGCATCAGGCCGTTGTCAACGTAGATGCAAATCAAGCGGTCGCCGATGGCTTCGTGAACAAGGGCAGCCGTCACGCTGCTGTCTACGCCGCCCGACAGGCCGCAGATGACTTTTTCGTTCGGGCCGACCCGATCGGCAATATTGCGGATGCAGTCCTGGACGAGGTTGCCCACACTCCAACCGCCGGTGGCACCGCAGACGTCGTAGACGAAATTCCGAATGATCTGGATGCCCCCGGGCGTATGGGTCACCTCGGGGTGAAACTGCAATCCGTAGAATGGCCTGGATTGATGGCGGACGGCTGCATTGGGGCAGGAGTCCGTGCGGGCAATGACGTCAAAGTCGTCAGCCGTCGAAGCAACATTGTCGCCGTGGCTCATCCAGACAGAGGTTGGACTGGGCAGGTGGGCCAGCAACGGATCCTTCGAGACGATGTCCAGCAACGCCCGGCCGTACTCGTTCGATGGCGAGGACTCTACCTGGCCGCCGAGCATGTCGGACATCAACTGAAATCCGTAGCAGATACCCAAGAGCGGTAGTCCCATGTCGAGAATCTCGGGTGTACATCGTGGCGCTGCTTTTTCGTAGACGCTGGCAGGGCCGCCTGAAAATACGATGCCAACGGCATTCATACCGCGAATTTCATCGGGCGTAATCATTGGGCCACACAATGCGCTGTGCACGTTGTTATCGCGCACGCGCCGGGCGATCAGTTGGCTGTACTGACTACCAAAGTCGATGACCACGATGGTTTCAGGCGGCATGCTCGGTTCACCATAAGACTTGAAGAGAAGAGGCCAACACCCGCTGGATGGCCCGAAGCCCAAAGAACGAGCCAGACAACACCATTACAATTACCACAGGCATCCACAGGCCGAAGAAGAGCAGAACCCTTGTCCGCGTCACCACAGGGACGGTGTAGGCCAAGCGGATCAAACCAAACCAGCCGGCAAAGATAGCCAGCGCTGCCGGGATTGCTGCGACGACGAAAATCGTGGACTCGGTTACGGGGTACAGCCAGTGCTCTAGTCGGCCAATGAGGCATAAAGGCAGGGCAGCAAGCACCAAGCCCGCCGGCACCAACGGTGCAGCCCAGGCGGTTGCATAACAGAGAGCAGCCGACAATCTCTCTTCGCCGCGGAATTGGGGTCTGAGCGAGTGTTCAACTCCCATCCGCAAGAAAGGCATCAACAGCCCGATCAAGACAGTACACCATATTAGGCTGACGGCCGCCCCCGCTACAGCGAGCGGCGGGTTCCACCATAGGCCTACGATTCGATTCGGGTCGTCAATGCCTGCTGCGGGCATCTGGGCAATCTGAACCCAACCGCGCCCGCTTGGCTGAGGCGGTTCTCCTCCGGCATCCTCAGCCAGAATCTTTACTTCGTGCCAGCCAGAAAGCGTCAGCCAGCAGAAAGCAACGGTGAACGCCAGAGGAAACAGGTTCCGCCAGGAGTACTTCCTGGCGGCCAGCGAGATGCACATCAGAGAGAGGTGGGCCAACCGTCCCGAGTTCGCGCTCCAGATATGCCAGGTCATAGCCAGCCAACTTCCCCAACCTGGCTTTTCAGTCGCAGCATAGGGTGAGGTGTCTTCTGCGGTAATGGGTTCTTCTTCGATTTGCAGGCCACACAAAGGGCAGCGGCCCCGCTCCAGGTGGTCGAGCGCCTGCCCGCAACCGGTGCAACGGGGCGTGTTGGGTTCAGAGATGGCAGCGTCTGGAGCTGATCGGGTCATCTTGCTTCGAGATGGTAACGCACTTTCACCGACATCGAAATGATGATTCCGGGTTTCATTCTGGAGAACTACGCAGCTGGCAGAACGTGTTCGCCGGGCGCACGTTGACCGTCTGCCTCGCATGGGATAACAGGTGGTTATGGCCACTCGGTTTGTGATAGGTCGGGCAGGTGCCGGCAAGACCGAGCATTGCTTGTCAGCAATGCGGGATCAGCTGGTTGCCTCGGTTGACGGCCCCCGTCTATTGCTCCTGGTACCCGAGCAAGCAGCCCTGCAAACCGAGAGGGCATTGATCACCGATCCGCGCGTGGGCAGCTCTCACCGGGGCGAGGTAATGGGCTTTGCCCGCCTCGCTGATCGAATCCTGGCTTCGACCTCCCAAGCCGGGCCCAAAGCGCTAACCGCCAACGGCAGGGCGATGACACTTCGGTACTTGTTGGCCCGACTTTCAGGCCAACTCCAGTACTATCAGCGACTCGAAAGATTAAACGGTTTCATCAACCAATTGGCCCGGTCCGTGGGCGAGTTGTTTGAAGAAGCCATCGAACCAGACCAACTCCAAGCGGCGGCTGGTGCCTGCGCGGACGATCCGATGCGGGCACAGAAATTGGCTGACTTACATTTGATCTACCAAGCCTATCTGGACCATTTGGGCGGCGAACGCCTAGACCCGTCGCAGCACCTTGAGGCTGCCCGCCGCCGCGCAAACCAAGTGCCTTGGCTGCGCGATGCCCATATCTGGGTGGATGGCTTTGCCGGGTTCACACGCCAAGAGACGCTGCTATTGTCCAAAATCGGTTCAGTCGTTGGCGCTGTGGAAGTGACGGTGATGGCTGATCCTGCCTTGGCGGAGCGCTTGCCTCGGTCGCTGGGCGAGCTGCCGTCTGAGTCGGTTGACCTCTTTGCCAAGACAGCCCGTGCCCACGCCCGGCTGTGCCACGACTTCCGTGAGGCAGGGGTGACCATCGGAGAGCCGTTGCTGCTGCGACAAACTTCCTCCAAACGCTTTGGTAGTGGTAGCGCTTTGGAAGAAATGGAACGCCAACTCTTTTCAACGAGGCGTCCAACTGCCCAGGTGCCAGAACCAAGCACTTCTGAAGAGGCCGCAGGCACTGTGGGCCTGATCGAGCTATCTAGCCGCCGGGCAGAGGTAGATTATGCGGTGTTGCAGATCTGCAATTGGGTGCAGCGGCCGCGCACCCCCCTGCGCTATCGAGACATCGCCCTGATCGTTCGCAACTTGGATCCCTACCACGACTTGCTCGGCGCCGCCCTAACTCAAAGAAACATCCCGCACTTCATCGATCGGCGCAAGCCAACGACTCACCATCCACTGGTCGAACTGCTCCGAGGCCTGACCGTCATGGTCGCAGATGCTATGTCGCTGTCATCGGTGCGACCACTACTCAAGACCGGATTGATGGGTCTTGATGATGAGCATGCCGACACCCTGGAAAACTTCATCCTAGCCCACAACATTTCTGGGTTTGATGCCTGGCTGGGCGACGATTGGAAACCTCTCTCGGACGAAGCCCGCCTGCCTGGACCGCGGAAGGCTCTGCAAGACCCCTCTCAAGCAGAAGTGGCTCACTTGGCCTTGATCAACCAAGCCCGGAGGCAGTTCATCGGCAAGCTGAGCGGCTGGTTGTCTGTCGCCCACGATGAGCAAACACTGACTGCCGATCAATGGGCCAAGTCGCTGGCAAGAGCCCTCGTTGACCTCGACGTCGCCAAGCAACTCGAGTCATGGGCTGCCGATGCCCAGGAGGACGGCCGACCCGAAGAAGCGGAGGAGCATCGCCAGCTCTGGCGAGACTCGGTCGCTTTTGTCGAAGATCTAGCCGACGCCCTCGGCGATCAACGGATGAATATCCACGAGTTGGCCTCGGTGATCGATGCGGGCTTATCCCAGTTCACGCTGGGACTGGCACCGCCCATGTTGGACCAGGTTATGGTGGGAGGCATCGAGCGGAGTCGGCACCCAGAAATCAAGGCTGCGGTCATCTTGGGTTTCAATGACACCGCTTTCCCCCAAGTGTCATCGGAAGGCACTATCCTTAACGACGACGACCGGCTGTACTTGGCGGATCAAGGCTTGACGGTGGGCACGCGGCGCAAGCAACGCATTCTCGAAGAGAAACTCCTGGTCTATGTCGCCTTCACCCGGGCGAGCGATGAGCTTCTGATTACTTATCCCCTGACGGATGAGCAAGGCAACGGGCTTCGCCCTTCACCCTTCGCAGCCGATCTTCGGGCTGCGTGCCCGTCGCTGGCGGAGACCTCAATTCCTGATCCGACCACAACCCGGGCGACTTGGCCGCTGATGTCATCGACCGATCTAGCTGAGGCGCTGACCCGCGAGTTCCGAGAACGACCTGCGATTGATGAGGACCCGTTAGCTTCGCGGAGCCAATGGAACGATATCTATCGAGCGGCGATCCAAGATGAAAGCCTGCGCAGCGGGTTGGCTGTCCCCTTGGCGTCGCTGGCGTTCTGCAATCAGGCTCAACTGTCCCCCAAATCCATTGAGCAAATGTCACCAACTCCGTTCCAGGCCAGCGTGTCACGTCTTGAGCGCTATGCCGCCTGCCCTTTCCAGCACTTCGCCGATTACGCCCTGAGACTCCAGGAGCGAGAAACGACAGTTTTGCAGGACAACGACTTGGGCACCTTGCACCACGCGGTTTTGGAAGATTTCATGAACGGTCTCGTAGCCAATGGCCAGCGTTTGGCGGATCTCGACGAAGTCTCAGTTCTAGAGCGTCTTGACGAAAGTTCAGCCCGGATGGCGCTCAGGCCTGCCCTGGCATGCAGCATGTCCATTGCCCGGGAGGCGTACTTATTGCGCAGGCAGCGCGAGGATCTGGGTCGGGTACTCAGTGCTCAGCGTCACACCGCGTCGAGAGGGAATTTTAGGCCTAAGGACACCGAGGTGCCGTTCGGCTTCAAGGACGATGCAAACTCTCTGCCTGCCTTGGAGTTGGATACGCCCGCCGGCAGACGGCTTCATCTTCGCGGCTATATCGACCGGGTTGATTTGGCTGAATTGTCTGACGAGTTGCTGGGCATTGTCATCGACTACAAGCGCTCTGGCCAGAAGAAGACCCTTGATCTTGCCAGGGCGTACAACGGCTTGTCTCTTCAACTGCTCGGCTATCTGCTGGTACTGGCCCGGCATGGCACTACGCTGGCAGGTAGGCCTATTCGGCCAATCGGGGCGTTCTTTGTCACTTTGACCAGTCACTACATCCCGCTGGAGCATCCCGATGAGTACTTGGAAGCTACACACGATGCCAAAAAGAGGCACTACCCAAGAGGGCTGATCGATTTCGACAGTGTCCAAGCGCTCGAGGCAGGGTTCAGTTCGGGCAAAGCGGAATGCCACCAGGTCGAAATCAAGAAAGCGGGCGGGATCAGCCGCAGGAATACCTCTGATGCCGCCACTCACCATGAATTCAATGCCCTCCTGGATCGAACGCGGCGTGAATTGGGGAGATTGGCCGATGGAATTCTGGATGGGGATATACGCGTAGCACCTTATCGTCTCAAGAGTTTCTCTCCGTGCAGTTGGTGCGCTTACCGAAGCGTATGCCGGTTCGAGTTCGACCGCGACGACGTTCGCCATCTGCACCCCATGGGCAAAGACCAGGTGCTCGATACGGTTGTGCAAGAACAGGGGAACGCATGATGTCAGTCATCCCCTTTACCAAAGATCAACAACAAGCCATCGAGATTGCCGACCGCAGTGTAGTCGTGACCGCAGCAGCCGGTTCGGGGAAAACGGCTGTGCTGGCTGAGCGCTGCGCCCATCTGGTTTGCGACGCTGATCCGAAGCAGCGATGTTCGGTGGATGAACTCTTGGTAGTCACCTTCACCGAAGCCGCCGCAGCCGAGATGAAATCGCGAATCCTCGCTGCCATCCGGTCGCGCCAACAGGAGAACCCCATCGACCGCCACCTACAGACCCAGGCGGTGCTAATCGACACCGCTCAGATATCGACCTTGCATGCCTTCTGCTTGTGGTTGCTGCGGCGCTGGTTCAGCGAGGCATCCATCGACCCCACCGCGGTGATTCTCCAGGCAGAGGAAGCCCGGTTGCTGCGCGAAGAAACCATCGACCGGCTGTTCGATGGGTTGTATGAAGACAATGGTGAGCTGGGCCAAGGGTTCGTCAAGCTGGTGGACGTGTACGGTTTGGGCCGCGATCAAGGGTTGGCTCAAATCGTTTTGAAATTGGCCGACTTCTTGCGCAGCTTGCCCGAGCCGGAGAAGTGGCTGGAAGATGCCCGCCAGGCGGTAGGGGATGGGATCGAAAACGTAATCGACCAAGCCAATGGCATTTTGCACAAGGAGTTGACTGCCCAGGCTATGTATGTGCGGTCATTGGCTGAGATCATCCAGCAGGATCTACCCGCCGGCGCCGACTATGGCATCGCCTTGGAAGAATACAACCAAGCGCTGGACTGCTGGGCGAACAGCAACAATTGGGATCAAACCCGGCAGGAAATCGTCAACTTCAAAGTCAGTGCAGGTCGAGGCGTCAGGGTTACAAAGAGCACGCCGCAAGAACAGGAAATTCAGATTCTCCAAGCCCGTGAACTCTTCAAGTCGGTCCAAAAGAAGCTGTTCGAGGATCGACTTCTCAAGACAGCCCGGCTCAACAGTGAAGAAATGGCCGATGGATTGCAGAAGACAGCCCCGTATGTCCTTACCTTGTGCCAACTGGCTTCGGAGTTTTCTGATCGATACTCGGTCGCCAAGAAAAAAATCGACGCCCTCGATTTCTCTGATCTGGAGCGTGGTGCCTTCGATCTGCTTCGTGATCCTCTGCAACCGTATGGCCTCTCTACGATTGCCCATGAGCTGCACGCCCGGTTCCGTTATGTGTTGGTGGATGAGTTTCAGGACATCAATCCCCTGCAAGCAGCTATTTTAGAATGTGCCAGTCTTGATCGCATAAAGAGCCGTGCCGGGAATCTATTCTGCGTCGGCGACATCAAGCAAAGCATTTACGGTTTTCGGTTGGCAGAACCGGAGATGTTTCAACGCCGTATTGATCGGGCGAACGGCAATGGGCTGAGTGCCAGCTTGATTCGCCTCCAGAAGAACTTCCGTAGCCAACCCGACCTCATCGAAGCCATCAACCTGATCTTCGCCCGCACCATGAGCCGTGAGCTTGGCGGCGTTGACTACGACGACAACGCAAAGCTTCACGCGGGTCGTGAATCCGATAGCAAACTCACCGGCCCGCCGATTCAACTGCACCTGCTGGAACGCAAACTGGACGCCTCAACCTCGCCAAACGCTGACGAGCACGATGATGCCCAAGGGTTGGATCAATCGGCCGATCCTACCGAACCAGCAGAGTGGAAGGCCATCGCCCGCGAAGCCTATGTGATCGGCAACACCATTCGCCAGATGCGCGATGAATCTGGCAGTAGCGGTGACGATGGGCTTGCCTGGAGCGATATTGCCGTGCTGCTGCGCTCGACGGTCCATCGGGCAGGGACTATGGCTGAGATGTTGAGGCGGATGGGCATTCCCGCCAGGGCAGCTGCGGGTGAAAACCTGTTTGAAGCCACCGAAATTCGCGACGTACTAGCCCTCTTGCAGGTGCTGGACAATCCACAACAAGATATCCCCATCGCATCGGTGCTGCGATCGGGCGTCGGCGGATTGGCACTGACTGAAGATGACTTGCTCGCCATCCGCAATGCCAACCGCGATCTACCATTTTGTCGAGCGGTGCTGCACTACCGCAGCTACGGATCAGACCCAGATTTGGTCGAGCGCCTCGATCAACTCTTAAGCCGCCTGGATCGTTGGCGTCGTAACGCTCGGCAGCGACCACTGGCTGATGTGCTTTGGGCGATCTATCAAGAATCGGGCTACCTAGCCTATGTGGGCGGGCTTGCCCACGGCGCGACCCGACGGGCGAATCTGCTGTCCCTTCATCAGCGTGCCCGACAGTTCAGCCAGTTTTTTCGCCAAGGGTTGCATCGCTTCTTAAGATTCATCGAATCGCTGGAAGCGACTAACCAAAATCTGCAAAACGACCCACCGACTTGCTCAGCTGAGAATGCGGTCAGCATCATGAGCATTCACCGCAGCAAGGGCCTTGAATTTCGCGTGGTGTTCGTAGCCGACCTGGGCACCCGCTTTAACTTCACAGATTCCCAGGGGCGAATCATTTTTGACCGCAGGGCTGGGCTAGGCGCCAAGGTCGTCGATATCGAACGGATGATCGAATATCCATCCGTTCTGCACAATCTGATCAACCAGGCCGGTAAGTCGTCAGTCTACGATGAAGAAATGCGCCTGCTCTACGTCGCCCTCACCCGGGCCAAGGAACGATTGGTGCTCATCGCCTCTACCGATCTTGAGAAGACTGAGGCTGATCGAGCTGTGTGGAATCGGCTAGGCCGGCACGGATTATCCATATCCATGCCTCCAGCTGGCACGCCACTTGATTGGATAATTCGAGGACTTGCCTCAGCCGCAGACTCTAAGGTCGATTGGATGTTCTCAGGCAGCAAGGAAAGCACACTTGTTCAAGTTATGCGCCACGATGCAGCGTCAATGAGCGATTGGGACACCCAAGCCCTATTCGGCAAGGCCCAAGACCCAGCCTTGCAGGCGGTCGCAGCGCTCCAGCCGCTGCCCGACCACGAGCCTCACGCTGCTGATGCTTTCGATGCCGCCCAACTGCTGGATCGGCTTGACCTTGCGTATCCACACCTGTCCGCATGTTCGGTTCGGGCGGCGTTGGGGGCCAGCGAAGCCAAGCGGGCCATCGATCCCTTCGCCGACGAGCATCAAACCAGCGGCGGGCTACACCAAGCCCCGAGTTTCGACGCCCCAGCCATTCTGACCACAGACCTGGCTTCGGTGACGCCGGCCCTACGCGGCACGCTGACCCATCGGGTTCTACAAGTGTGGGACTTCCAACAGCCGGCCCAAGAACACTTAGCCCAACTGCTCGACCAAGGTGTGCTAAGCACAGAAGAAGCGACAGCCATCCGTGTCGATTCTCTTGATTGGCTGGCTTCGACCGAGCTAGCCAATCGCATCCAGCGCGCTGGCGATGCCTATCGACGCGAAGTCACCTTCATTTCGCTCGAACCAGTCCCCCGCTTCGATCCCGCCTTGGAAGGCATTTGCGACGATGAGGTGCTGGTCCGCGGGATCGTGGATGGCCTCATCGTGGGCGACGATGGGTTAGAAATCGTCGAGTTCAAAACCGATGCCATAGACGATGACCAGGTGACTGATCGCACCGAGAAATACCGAATGCAGGTTCAACTCTATGCCCGGGCGATGGAGCGTGCCTGGCGACGGCCTATCCGGCATTGTTGGCTGGTCTTTCTGGAACCCCGGCGTATCATCGAGGTTTCTCTGGAGCACGATCAGGCATGAGCGCAGCCATCCCCTTCGAACATCGCATCCGTGAACTAGGCCGAGAAATCTTCGAGCACGCCCGGGCCGCCCAACCTAAACCATGGCAGTCAGCCTTCTGGATGGAGGTAGCCAATAATTTCGCCACCAGCGACGACGATCTCAAAGTGCGCGCCTTTCGATGGGTAGACGCTCTTCCCTCCATGCACGACGAAGCCGATGTCGCCGCCCATCTCAAAGACTACTTGGACCCTGCCCAGGTCAAGCTGCCGGCGCCGGTGCGACTGGCCTTGTCATTCTCCAAGGCCGATTCGATCTGGGGCAAGGCGCTGGGCAAAGCCGCGCAGCAAGCGGCATCGATGATGGCCAACCGATTCATTACCGCTTCCAAGCCGGCAGAAGCGATCGCCGTCGTCGAGCGCATGCGCAAGAACAGGACAGCCTTCACCCTCGATGTCCTCGGCGAAGCTACGATCAGCGGCACCCAAGCGGATAAGTACGCCCAGACCTACATCGACCTCATCGAAGCGGTGGGACGTCGTGCCCGTGGCTGGAACGAAATTCCGATTATCGATCGCTGCCGAGCCGGACCCATGCCGCGGGCCAACGTCTCGGTCAAACTAACCTCATTAGACACCCACTTTGACCCCATCGACCCTGATCGGGCCTATGATCGCGTCTCTGCCCGGCTTCGCCCTATCCTGCGGTCAGCCCAAATGCACGGCGCCTTTGTCAATATCGATATGGAATCCTGGGCGGTCCATGACCTTACCCTCGACCTGTTTGAACGCCTGCTCATGGAGCCGGAGTTCGCCGATTGGCCCGACGTGGGCATCGTAGTACAAGCCTACCTGACCTGCGCCGAGGATGATCTGCACCGATTGCTAGCCTGGGTGACGCGACGTGGCACTCCGATCGGCATTCGCTTGGTCAAAGGTGCTTACTGGGATCACGAGACAGTCTTGGCTGAGCAAAATGGATCAGCCGCCCCCGTATGGACTCAGAAGTGGCAATCCGATGTCTGCTACGAGAAGGTGGCCCGGATCATGCTCGAGAATCATGACCGCATCCGCTCTGCCTTTGCTTCTCACAACGTTCGCACCATCGCCCACGTCTTAGCCTGTGCCGAGCATCTGGGCTTGGGGGCCGGTGACTATGAAATTCAGATGCTCCACGGGATGGGCGATCCGCTCAAAGAAGCCATCCTCAAGAAAGGACGCTGTCTCCGCGTTTACTGTCCCTACGGCGACATGATTGCCGGGATGGCCTATCTGGTCCGGCGACTTCTTGAAAATTCCTCCAATGACTCGTTCCTGAAGCAGGGGTTTTCAGACCGGGCTGCCCACGAACGGCTCTTGGTCGATCCCAACGAATCCCGACTGCCCAGTGCAGCTCCTGCCAAGCGATCCTACCAAGACACCGATTCGGAGTACGAACAACCCATGCACTCCTTTAGAAACCAAACCGCAACCTCCTTCGCCGATGCGACCAATCGAGACCAGATGACCAAGGCACTAGGCGAATCCCGCAGTCGCTTTGGCCAGCAGGTGCCCTTGGTTATCAACGGAGTTGGTGTCATCGGCGGTCCGACCTTCGATTCGGTCAATCCTGCCAACCCGACAGAAGTCGTAGCCCAGGCGGTTCAAGCGACACCAGCCCATGGAGATCAAGCTGTGGCGGCTGCCTTGGCTGCATTCGACGGTTGGAAGAATACATCGGCACCAGATCGGACCCGAATCTTGAATCGGGCAGCCGACCTGCTCTACAGAGACCACTTCGGCATATTGGCTGACATCGTTCTGGAGACCGCAAAGCCGTGGCGTGAAGCCGATGCCGATCTATGCGAAGGCATCGACTATATTCGCTACTACGCCCGGCGGGCGCAACTGATGGACGGCCAGCCGCGCCGCCGTGACTTGCCCGGCGAGGGCAATCTCTTACTCTACGAACCGCGTGGCGTCTGCGCGGTGATTTCGCCGTTCAACTTCCCGCTGGCTTTGCTGGCTGGCATGACCTCAGCCGCCCTGGCCGTGGGCAATACGGTGGTGATCAAACCATCTTCCGATGCCCCGTTGGTAGCTTCCAAACTGGTGTCTGTCTTCGAGCAGGCAGGTCTGCCGCCCGGGGTGATCAACTTCTTGCCCGGATCAGGCCGCCAAATTGGCACGCAACTGGTGCAACACCCTGACACCCATCTCATCGCCTTCACCGGCTCGACGGCCATCGGCTTGAAGCTCATCGAAATCGCCTCAGTGGCTAGGCCTGGTCAGCGGCACGTCAAGCAGGTTGTGGCTGACATGGGCGGTAAGAATACCACGCTGATCGATGGCGATGCCGAGCTGGATGAAGCCGTCACCGGCGTATTGGCTTCTGCTTTTGCTTATGCCGGACAACGCTGCAGTGCTTGCTCGCGGGTCGTCGTGGTCGCAGACGTGTATGAATCATTCTGCGCTAAACTGGTCGAAGCAGCCGGCGCCCTGGTGGTCGGCCCACCCGAAGAGCCGGGCACGCAGGTAGGCCCGGTGATTAACCAAGCTGCGCTGGATCGGATTCGAGCATACATCGAGCTGGGCGGCCAAGAAGGCGACATCCTGCACCAGACCAACACCGACAACCTTCGTTCGGCAGGTTACTACGTCGGCCCAACCATCATTGGCAACGTCGATTCGGAAGCCCGCGTCGTCAACGAAGAAATCTTCGGCCCCGTACTGACGGTCATCAAGGCGACGGACTTTGCCGGAACGCTCAAGATCGCCAACGACAGCCCCTACGGCCTAACCGGCGGTGTCTATTCGAGAAGCCCTGCCCATCTCGAGCTGGCCCGGCGGGAGTTTCGCGTGGGCAATTTGTATCTCAACCGGAAGATCACCGGCTCGCGGGCGGACATTCAGCCCTACGGTGGTTTTGGCCTAAGCGGCACAGCCAACGGCAAGGCGGGAGGCCCTGACTACCTCCTCCAATTCTGCGTGGCGAGAACCATCACCGAAAACGCCCTACGCCACGGATTCGCCCCCACCGAACAAGAGGCAGAGACGCACGCCTAGCGCTCCGCCACACTTACTTATTTCTTCGGATATTGTGGCGGGCTTGCCACTGGCGCCATTTGTCGTCGTTGCGCTCCGTCATCCCCGCGCAGGCTTCTCTTGCCGAAATGGTGGCTTGCAAACATCAACCCGAAAGATTTGGCGTGACACAGCACCGGGCCACCGGCAACCTCTTGTTTCGATCCCGGTCCCGACTACGATGATCATCCATGAGTGACGAATCAACTATCCGGGCGGAAATCTGCGAGATCGGCAAGCGGGTGTACGCCAAAGGTTTCTCATCAGCCAACGACGGAAACATCTCCTGCCGATTGAGCGATGGAAGGGTACTCTGCACCCCGACCCTGATCTGCAAAGGCTTTATGAAGCCCGAAGACTTGTGCATCGTCGATCTCGACGGTGTGCAGTCGGCAGGCCACCGCAAGCGCACCAGCGAAATCTTGCTCCACCTTGAGATTTACAAGAACGATACCAAAGCGATGGCTGTAGTACATTGCCACCCACCGCACGTCCTAGCCTTCGCCATGACCGGCGCCGAAATCCCCACCGGCCTACTACCCGAAGTCGAAATCTTCCTGGGCAACATCCCCCGAGTAGAATACGAAACCCCCGGCACCCAAAAATTCGCCGAAACCATCAAACCCTTCGTAGCCAAGGCCAACACAGCCGTCCTAGCCAACCACGGCTCAGTCAGCTGGGCAAACAGCCTGGAACGGGCCTACTGGTACACCGAAATCCTAGACGCCTACTGCAAATCCCTAATCCTAGCCAAACAACTAGGCGAACCGCAGAAGCTACCGCCCGACAAAATTGCCGAACTTCAGCAACTGCGCCAAAGGTTCTGTTGAGTTCTATCATCGGCTGCTATCACGGTAGTATGTCATCACATCTTGAGCTACCAACTCAGCTTCAGCCGGCCAGCAAGTTCGATTCGAAGCGCCCAAGTCGGGTATGTTGGCGGCCTGCCTCGTTGAAATCTGCAAGGCCAATCGGTTACCATCAAAGCAAGGCCGGTTGTGAGTGTTTGCCATGGACATCATCTGTCCAACTTGCCACGCGAAGAATTCGGCACGTTGGGTCATATCAGCCAGGAACGTCAAGGTGATTTTGGGCAATGTGTTTCTCTGGTTGGTCATCGGCGCTCCGTGCCTTCGGTTCACTTGGCGATGTCTGGAATGCACTGCGGTATTCAAACAGTCGGGCCGCATCCGTGAAAAAAAGTGTGCTGAGTGCGGCTACCTTCTCAAGGGTCTCACCCTACCTCGTTGCCCCGAGTGTGGCCGAGAATACAAGTACGAAATCTCCAAAGACGACGAACGACAAACCGCCCGTAGCCCAGATTAGTCGCGTTGGCATGGTCAACGGCGATCCAGGCCCGATTGGACAATCGCAGCTCTGTGCGCGACGAAGGCGGCCCGCAGCAGTTGCAGATTTGAGTGCAGTCAAATGTTGAGAAAAGATGTATCGATACGCTCCGTCGATCCCCGAGGGCGTGATTACCAAGCCCTAACCGAAGCCGCGACCCATCGTCAGCCTCCCAGGTATCCAAGCGAGCGGAGTCGCCGGATCGTCTCCTCCTGTTGGGAGGGATCAAACACGCTCCCTAGTGGCTTGGCCGATTCCGCCCACGCCTCGAGCCTGGCTCGCATGTCGCTGGCCCGGCTGAGGATCTCTGGCGTCGGGGCTGGGAGTCCCAGGAGGTTGTTGCTCTCAAGGGGGTCGGCCGACTGATCGTATAGAGCCTCCGTCCCGGCGTATGGCGTCTGCATAAACTTCCACCGCCCCTCACACAGGCATCGCGCTTTCCTTATGTTGAGCCAGCGCGGGTCAGTCTCAACCTTGTCCCACGGTTGAGTGGCCTCGGCGAATCGCGTGCGGGCTTCGACGTCACCCAAGAGATCGATGTTCTCACCATCGACTCCATCTGGGAAAGGGAGGCCGAGGTAGTTCAGCACCGTAGGCAACACATCGATACTAGCCACCCGTTGGTCAACCCGCTTTCCGCCAAGCTGGCCGCCAGGCAGCCGCATCATGCAGACTGCGTTGATTGTTGTGCCAAATGTCGTCAGCCCGTGGTGGAAGTAAGGGGCATGCTCCCAAAAATTCTCGCCATGATCGCTGGTGAGAACGAGGATCGAATCGTCGAGGATGCCCTTCTGCCGCAAGTACTCGATCAGTCGACCGATGTGCTCGTCCATGTAACTGATCTCTCCGGCATAGCGATCAGCAACCGCCTGTGCCAGCGGGATTGGATTCTCGCTCGCCTCCTCGATCTGCTGGCAGATGGAATCGATCGGCGGTAGTTCCGTGTCGCCCTCCGAGCCGTACATCATGTC